>NZ_WEKT01000012.1:0-112970 GCF_009874545.1 Vibrio eleionomae
AATAAATGTGGCATAGATCTAAATAATAATATATTTAATAGTATATCTATACCATTTATTAATTTGTAGTGATAAAAAGAGTCAATAAAAATTACAAAATATTACAATAGTTGGCTTTGGCTGTTATAGATAGGTTCAAATTACTCATCTGTTCGTATTTATAGTATCTCATGCGTTTTATCACATAGGAAATAACAATGATGTTACCTTCTTTATTCACCAAAAGAGCGGTTGGTTTGGCAATCAGCTCTGTATTCGCTATTGCTCCTGTACATGCAGCATCTTTATATACCAATGAAGCGTTAACTGAAGCAAATATTGGTTATGCTACACAAAATGGCGGCACCACAGGTGGTGCTGAAGCAACAAGTTCTCATATTTATCTTGTTAGCAATATCGACGATTTTAATACTGCACTTGAAGAAGATGACGGCGAAGCGCGAATTATTCAAATCAGTGGCACTATTGATATAAGTGGTGGCGAAGAATACACCAGTGAAAGCGACCAAAAGAAACGGTCACAAATTAAAATTCCATCAGATACCACTATTATTGGTGTTACAAGCGATGCCGGATTCACCAATGGTTCATTGGTGATGTCACATGTAAACAATGTCATTATTCGTAATATTAGTATCGAAACACCGGTTGATGTCGAGCCTCACTTTGAAGAAGGGGACGGTTGGAACGCTGAGTGGGATAGCATGACCATTACCTATTCAAAAAATGTTTGGGTCGACCACGTCTCATTTGATGATGGTTCGTATACTGATGCTGATTATACGGAAGTTGATGGTTATGAATATGTTCGCCATGACGGCATGTTAGACATTAAACACGGTAGTGATTATGTGACTGTGTCATTTTCTGTGTTCCAAAACCATAATAAAACCATGCTAATTGGGCATAGCAAAAGTAATAAATCTGAAGATAGCGGCCACCTTCGAGTGACTCTAGCTGATAACATTTTCAGCAAAATAACACAGCGTACTCCGCGTGTTCGCTATGGTAAAGTTCATGTGTTTAATAACCTATTTGAAGGTGATTATAAAGATGATACTTACCCATATATGTATTCTTTTGGTCTAGGTTACGATGGTTCTATTATTTCTCAATACAATATCTTTGATATCGATAACCTAAAATCAAGCAAACAGTACAAAGTGGTTAAAGTGTATAAAACAAACTCAGAGCTAAGTGAAACAGGTTCTTTATTTAATGATGAATCTTTGGATCTTTCTGATGCTGATATTCCAGCAGAAGCATCTTGGAGTGTTCCATACAGTTATACACTGTATTCAACAACTGGGTTATCAACTTATCTAAAAGCAGCAGCTGGCGCAGGTAATTTGTCTCTTTAATGACCATTAACGTGTGTTGATATATCTTTATTTGAGAGGGCTTTTAAAGCCCTCTTTTTAATAGAAGATACTAAAATGGGTCAGACGTATATACCCAAATGACCTCAAGATGCAGGATTCAGAGTTTCATCAACGAGCCTAGGTCAAGCTCAATCACGGCAGGAATGGTCATTCCCTTTTAACGTGATTGGGCGCAGAAATAGGTTTGTTGATGAGCTCCCGAAGGGCGAGTTTTATTCGCTCCTAGGCTGTGTTACTGATTTTCTACGTAGAATGACTATGTCTTCAAATCAGTGCCTTGCCTAAGAGCGAATACATTCTCGCTGAAACAGCTTGCTCGCGAATACCCAGGCCATTGTCTTTGATTGTCAGGGTTATTTTATGATCGTCATAGTCACCAAGAATTTCAACGCGCTTGTCTTCCTTTTCACTTTGTACACAAGATTGTACGGCATTTTTAATTACTTCTTTGCACAATCGGTCTATTTCGCGCGGAATACCTAAAAAGCGAGGCAGGTTTTGCAGGCCAGGTGAGAGGGTTATTTTAACGGAATTATCTTGATACACTTGGTTGATGGCTCGATCGATGGAAGGAAAGAGTTCCACCGGAATTAAACTTTCTCGTTTTTCATTACGATCAGTTGAATAGTGCTGAAGCGCTTGAACAATATCGTGAATTCTATCAACACAGTGAACGGCATCATGGATACTGTCATGTATGTCTGAATCGATAAAATCAAAATCGTTCATTTTTCGCCATTGATCGATCGCTTGTGAGTCGGATTTATCCAGATGTTCGTTAATTAATTCATCTTGTCTTTTTATCAGTTCTTGATATAGCTCTATGTAGCTTAAACAAACATTGAGGTTGCCACTGATCACGCCTGCAGGATTATTAATTTCATGAGCAAAACCTGAGGCCATGATACCTAGAGACGCAATTTTTTCCGTTTCTACTAATTTAGTTTGGGTTTCTTTTAATGCTTTATTGGTATCGGTTAATCGTGAGTTCACCAGGACTAATTCGGAGGTACGCTTGGCAACCTTATCTTCTAGGCTGTCGTTGATGCTTTCAAGTTGCCTTTGGTAGGTCTGATTTTTCTCTTTGGTTGCTTTGAGTTCTGCAATCATATCGTTAAACGCTTGCGATAAGCTCGATACTTCATCTTTTCCTCTGGTATCTAAATTGATATCGAGATCGCCAGCGGTGACTTGTTTAGCGGCAACATTTAATTGATTAAGCCGCTGCGTCAAAATATAACCGAGAAAATAAGAGAAGATGGCCACCAGAATGATCTCTGAGGTGATAATGATTAAGCTCCAGTGTTTAGCGTTATCTATAGTATGGTTGAGCGCTTTCATGCTAAAACCTATCCAGATAGTACCAAAATGGACGCCGGAAGAGCTTAAAGGGATAGAAACGTCATACACGCCATCTTTCACATCAGTCACACTTTTTTCTAGCATCGATTGACTGAATGTGGCAGGGAAATCCCCCGCGGTAGATAAGACTAAGCCATTTTCATTGAGCACGGCAACGTAGTCAATGCCTTCATTTTGCATTAAGGTTTCGGTGAAATCGTTGAGTGTCGCTAAATCGTAGCTTAATACAGGGTTTTCGATTGCACTACTGTACAAACTTAAGGTAGAAGCGACTCGTTGTTCTAATCCATCGTAGTTTGTAGACGTAAGATATTTGAATGTTAACGTCAATAAGACTGTTAATGAAATCAGCTCAATAAGTGCAATCCCTATGATGGTTTTAAAGCGTAGAGACATCCCAACATATACCTTATATGGCTATTTACTGATAAGTTGCTAGTGCATTGATATTAAGTGCTCTGATAGAATCCCAGTCACTGTCTTTTGCGTTGACTAAGTTAGGGAAACCTAAATTACGAAGTAGAGCACGTCCTTTTTCGGTAGTATTTAAATCAAGTAGTGCCATCTTAATATCATTGACAATTTTAGGATCAATATCACCTCGATAAGCGAATGCATGGGGTGTGTAACCTTTACTTGTCCATAATACTTTTAACTGATTGCGTACCGCTTCCGGCGTATTATTGAAGGTTCGAATCACGCCGCCTCCTGCAATAAAAAATCCTTTTGCAACATTAAGATATACAGAATCGTGCGAGGAAACAAACTGTGCATCAAAATGAATGTTTTCACTGGACAACTCTGCACTAGTCACTAGTGTAGCAGCGAACGCAGCGGGGGATGGGAAGGCAATCGTTTTACCATCTAATTCTTGAATTGATTTGATTGGCGTATCTTTTCGTACCACCAAAATACCTTTTAGCTGTTTATTACCTTGACGCAGCATGGCTTGATAATTAGCTCGATCATGGAATACAACATAGTGGTAAGGGTTCATATAAGCAAAATCATACTCACCATTGGCCAACCTTTGCTCAAACTCAGGGATGTCTTTTGCGGTACGAAATTGCACGTTATACCCTGTTTTTTCAGAAAGATATTTAAGCAGTGGTCCCCAATTTTTTACCAGTTCAATAGCGGATTGTTGTGGCACGATCGCAAATGAAATGTGCTGAGCAGAGACGGGAGTCACGATTAAACAACACACTAACCACCACAATACTTTCATGTTTCATCCTCGATATTATGTTCGCTACTTATATAGATTAGTGCATGTGGCAGTGTTTTTCTTGGTTTGCCAATAAGATAAAGCCAAGTAATGTGGCTGTGCTAACGTTTATTCTCAAAATTCACTTAAAGCGAAAGGACTGTGCTACTTTTTGCGCTGTTAGTACTACTCGTCGGTGCGTTGGAAAATACCATAAGCAATTGTCTGCCACTGTTGGTGTATCAGTTGTTGGTGCCGCCAATGAAAAGTTCGCGGTGTAATTTCTGACAGGCAGATTTGATTGGCAAGGTGCTCTTTATCATAGAAGTCTTCAATAACCTCATTGTTTGCTGCGTAACCGATGCGGGTATGAGTGTCGTTGTTAAGTGGATCGCACCACTGCACATGCCACTGTTCGGTTTCAGGGTTGTAGCTACGTAGCGTTGTTGCTTTATATGAGTGACTGTTTGTTGAGGAGTCTTCATTGATAGTCGGCGTTACTAGCCATACATCTTGAATGGCTTGCCCTTCTAATACCCAAGCAATATCTATCGTTATATTCAAACTCGATGAACCGTCTGTCTCTGAACGTATTTTCCCTTGCCATGAGCCGATAAACTGCCCGTATAGGTGCTTTGCTGCAAGATGAGGTTGGGACGCAATAGGGGAGTAAAGCGCTTTGATCATCGAATTATCGATATCACACATAAGTTAGTCCTTTGGTTTTATATACCCAAGTCACCTTAAGATACTGTTTTAGCGAGAATGTATTCGCGCTTACGCAAGGCACTGATTTGAAGATAGAGTCGTTCAACGCTTAAAATCTATCATTCTATTATCAAGGTAAAAAAACGTATGAAACGTGATATGAAACAGAACTTGGCATGATGAGTGATAGCAAAACTGGCAAAGATTAAGGGAACAAAGCCCCTCGATTTGAATGCAAGCTCAATATCGTGGTGAGTCGATATATAAAAACATCGGCGCTTAGCGCCGATGTTCGAGTGGTAATGCATCTATTTTTATTGTTTTGTTACTGAACGTTGTCAGTGAATTGTTTGGAACACTTATACGTGAATGGTACTGTCTTTAGGATTAACTGCACCACTTGCTGCTTTTTGGCCGCCAGTAGAGCCAGGGTAATCAGTTGAAGCAACACTGACGATGTTGAAATCTGGGTAAGAGTTTGCACCATGTTCCGCAAAATCTAGACCGTTCATTTCTTCTTCTTTAGTAACACGCATTCCGATGGTGAGGTCGATACATTTGAATAGAATCAAACCGGTACCAAATGCCCAAATAAAGCAAGCGATAATACCTATTAATTGCACGCCAACAACTGACCAAGAGAAACCACCCATATCGAAGATACCAGCAGCTAATGTACCCCAAGCACCACACACACCGTGCGCCGAAACCGCACCGACTGGATCGTCAACTTTAATACGATCAAAGAACTGAACAGAAAGGACAACCAATACACCAGCGACAATACCGATAATAACAGCTGACAGTGGTGATACGTTTGCACAACCTGCAGTAATACCTACTAAGCCGGCAAGTGCCCCATTGAGAGTCATACCCACATCACTTTTACCAAATTTCATCCAAGTAAATAGCATGGCTGAAACGGAACCAGCAGCTGCTGCAAGTGTTGTAGTGACAGCGATGGCGGCGATAGATGTGTCCCCAGTTGTGGTTGAGCCAGGGTTAAATCCGTACCAACCGAACCACAGTAAGAAAACGCCAAGTGCGGCTAATGGGATGTTATGACCAGGAATTGGGCGAGGTTTACCATCTTTGGTGTATTTACCAAGACGTGGGCCAACCACAATCGCGCCAGCCAGTGCTAACCAACCGCCAACGGAGTGAACGACTGTAGAGCCGGCGAAATCGATGAAGCCTAGGCCTTCTAACCAACCGCTACCGTGGTATAAGCTACCCCAAGCCCAGCTACCAAAGATAGGATAAATCAGCGCAGAGACAAAAACGGAATAAATAAGGTAAGCGCTAAATTTAGTACGTTCTGCTACAGCACCTGAAATAATAGTGGCTGCTGTTGCACAGAATACAACTTGGAACATCCAAAATGCGAAATTCCATGGTGCGTCATCACCGGTTGCACCGCTGAAGAAAAAATCAGACGTACCGAAGTATCCGTTAGTGGTGCCGAACATTAAGCCGAAACCAATCGCCCAAAACGCTAATGAACCGATACAAAAGTCCATCATGTTTTTCATCATAATGTTCGCTGCATTTTTGGCACGAGTTAGTCCGGTTTCCACCATGGCAAACCCGGCCTGCATTAGGAACACTAGAAATCCAGCTATCAGTGTCCATACAAAGTTCAGGTTGTTCTGCACTGCATCTGCGGTAATTGGATCGTCTGCGGCCATCGCAGCGACTGGCAGACAGAGCAGGCAGCCGACTAACATCCTGTTAAAAACGATTTTCATATTTTATAGCCTCTCTACTGATATATAAAAAGTGTTCGTTCAAATGATAGGTAATTAGCACGCATGCATAGTTGATTCCCAACTTGTGTCAAATAGAAAATAAAAAACAAAATAAATATTTTAAAAATAATTTACATTTTTTAACTTAATGAAAAATAAAAGAATAAAAATTCACCTAGGAATATATTTTTTTGGTGCAATACACCTTTTTATTGGACCAATCTCACTATTTTTTGGGGTGTTATGAATGCAAATGCACAAAATGGGTGCATTTTTGTTCAGTTATGGACGAAATTGGGGAGACACTAAAATAGTGTGATTTTACCGTGGGATAGACCTAGAGAGTGCTTTATCTTGGCGCAGTAGATTGTGCCGTTTGAACAAAAAAGAGTCGAATTAGAGAGATATATAGCACAAGGTGCACGTGAGATAGGCAAACGCCTGATTAAGAGCTAGATCATAGGAATTACAGAAGGTGCGGTTTAGCATTGCGGATCATGATATGCTCTCGTCACGAATAGATGGTTGATGCCATTGCCTTTATCAATTGAGCCTTGGGCGAATACATTCGTTATCGGCTTACGTTACGCACAGAATTTTGCATGAAACTTCCCTGTTTCGGGCAGATCCTTTAATTCTATATGTGACAATTTGATAGTCATCATTGGCATGGTGTAATTTGGTTTTGTAACCGGTTACGTTAAAAGCCACGGACACAGATAATTTAATACCCATCCTAAAGGTAGGAGTGAATACATGACGGTTAAAGCAGTCGCTGTCGATATGGACGGCACGTTTCTCAACCCGAATCAGAGTTACGATAAAGCTAGGTTTAATAATTTATATCAGCAACTTAAATTGCAAAACATCGAATTTATCGTGGCCAGTGGTAATCAATATTACCAGTTGGCTTCACATTTCCCAGACATCGTTGACGACATTTCCTACGTAGCAGAAAACGGGGCGTTACTGTATTTACATGGTCAAGAATTGTTCCATGGTGAGATGAGCCAAGACGTGTTGAACAAGGTTTATGACATTTTAGATGCCGATCCGACCATAGACTATGTTGCTTGTGGACTCAATGGTGCCTATGTGCTGCCACGAGTCAGTAAAGAGTTTGCTGACATTGCTACTCACCATTACGCTCGCCTCGATACCGTAACAGATATCCGTGCTATACAAGACGTGATGTTTAAGTTTTCGATTAAGACAACCGTTGAACATGCTGATGAACTGATTGGTGAACTGAACGGGAAGTTAGGGGACGTTGTACATACAGTCTCTAGTGGGTTTGGCTTTATTGATTTAATTATACCGGGACTACATAAAGCAAATGGCCTAACTAAAGTGCTGAATAAAATGAACATCTCTCCTGAAGAATGCGTCGCGATAGGGGATAGCCTTAACGATAAAGAAATGCTTGAACTGGTGGGGTATTCATTTGCAATGGGAAATGCGGCGGAAAAAGTCAAAGCCGTTGCCAAATACCAGACTCAATCAAACAGTGAAGATGGCGCGCTTAATGTGATCGAAAAAATTGTACATGGTGATGCGCCGTTTAATCGTCAATAAAGTGTTGTCTGCTCTGCTCTTTAGAATTTAAATACGCAGATCTGTCTGCGCCCCAAGTGACCTTAAGATGTCGGTTTAGCGAGAATGTGTTCGCTCTAACTCCTGCATCTTGAGGTCATTTGGGTATTATCCCTCCGCAATAAATATTAAACCCACCATCATTGATATTTCTAATAGCGTGTTTCTATTGGTTGTTGCTTGAAACTGTTATGTGCATCAAGTTTATGAGCTCTTTTTAGAATCTTACCTCTATTTTTCATGCAGAACTGGTCTTCTCAACTATTCTCTTCGAATAAATGCCGTAATTCAGAGGGTTGCCTAAATATTATCGGTAGTTAGTTTAGGCGGATACGCAGGGTCGTATACAAACATTCGAGGTGTTCCCATTAATCAATTCGTTACTCTATCAATTACAGAGGCCTGGAATTGTTGTATTAAGTGTGCACCAGAAATAGCGGCTTTATCGGCAATTTTGTTCCAAAGGATGAAAATACCCATTTAATTATCCAGTTGGGTAATTAAATGGTGTGAGTCATGTTTTTACAATGAGTTTAACTGAATACAAAAAAGCACTTTTATATGAATTCTTCTGTTTGCTTATGGATTGAAATAATGCTGCAGCTAGGTAATACGATGGCATCGGAGTTATGAACTGTATGGTAATTCGTGTGAATGTTAGGTCTACGCTATTAATGATGAGTGGTTGTCTATTGAGTCCACTTACACAGGCGAAAAGTGAAACATTGGAACAAACGGGTGATATTTTGCAGTGGGCCATTCCGGCTGGTGCTGGATTTATCTCCGCAGCTAAGTGGGACGGTGAAGGGTTGGGGCAATTACTGGAAGGGGCACTGTGGACATCGCTTTCAACCCACGTACTCAAAGTAGCCATTAATGCTGAACGTCCGAATGGTCGTGATTATAGTATGCCTTCTGGGCATACATCAGCAGCAGTGCAAGGGGCAGCCTATTTACAATTTCGCTATGGTTGGGAATATGGCGTGCCCGCTTATGCTTTAGCTGGGGTGGTGGGCTACTCTCGTGTTGACAACAAATATCACTATTGGCGTGATGTTGCAGCTGGCGCTGCTCTGGCTACCGCAATCCAGTATGCAATAACGGTTCGTGGCGCAAGTATTGCTAATCTTGCTGTCGCTCCCACGTTTGATGGCGATAGTGTCGGCGTTTTTGCATCGATGAATTTCTGATGTCAATCTCAGTGATAATAAGCATATAGTGGTATAACGTTTTCGTGCAAATGGAAAAACAAAGGCATCGCTTAGGTGTGAAAGGGACAGTATGAAAAAACTTTTGTTAACGACATTAATGGTGGTTGTGTCTGCTCCAGTAATGGCAGATTCATGGATTTACGGTGGTGTTTCTGCTGGTAGCTCTGAATTTAGAGATGATAATTCCATTGCCCACTCATTTTTTGTAGGAACAGGGATCATGCCTTGGGTTGGTCTTGAAGGGGGATACGCTGATTTTGGTAAGTTTGATTTAGGTGGAGGAAAAGTCTGGACTGAATCTGTCTATGGAGCGATTAAACCTAACTTAAATTTCGGACCATTACAGCTTTATGCGAAAGTTGGGTTGAATTCTTGGGTGACTGAAGGGGATGATGATACCAGCTACGACGATGATGATGGTTTAGATGCGATGTGGTCCGTCGGTGTTGATTACACGTTTATGGGCCCGGTAGCTTTAGGGTTGGAATACAGTAACTACACTATTGGAGATCACGATTTGAACACGATTAATGTCACAGCGACTATCTATATGTTCTAAAACCTTTCTATGTTGCTACGCGTGGTCATCTGATCAATATGAATAAGGCGAACCTTTCGATTCGCCTTATTGCGTTTTACATGACATAGACAATCATGAATTGACGACTTAGCTACGTGCTTCTTGTAATGATTCATCCAAGGCGCCCACTAGCCAGTCAATATCTTGTGTTTGGAATGCAAGAGGTGGACGCAATTTCAAGACATTTCCATGAGGACCTGCGACTGAGGTTAATACACCTTTATCACGTAGTCGTTCAATGAGATCGAGTGCCAAGGCTTTATTTGGCGCCTTGCTTTCTTTGTCTGTAACCAACTCAAAACCAATGAATAACCCGGCACCACGTACATCGCCAACGCATTCATAACGATCAATGAGTTTACTTAATTCCGCTTTTAGCTGATTACCTACCGTTAAACTATGTTGTTGCAGTTCTTCAGTGCGAATCACGTCTAACACGGCTTCAGCTGCCGCCATGGCAACCGGGTTACCACCAAAGGTATTAAAGTACGGGATTTGATCGCTAAAGGCGGCTAACACATCGGCTTTAGCAAATAGTCCTGAAACAGGAATACCGTTGCCCATAGGTTTACCTGTGGTCACAACATCCGGCACGATATCATGGCGGGCAAAGCCCCAAAAGGCTTCACCGGTACGAGCAAACCCTGGCTGAACTTCATCAGCAATAAAAATGCCACCATTTTGGTGAACGACATCAATCGCAGGTTTGAGGAAGCCTGGCTCTCCAGGTAACACGCCGTCAGATGAGAAGATAGAATCGGCTAGGAAGCCAGCAAATTTAATTCCGTTGGCTTTCATATCATCGATCTGCATTTGCATTTGCTGTGCAAACCAAGCACCCACATCTTTGCCTGCTAATCGGTAATGATCGGGTGTGGCGATTAAACGTGTTGTCGCAGCCAGCGGTTGACCAGAACCTAATGCTGGTGAGCAACCAGAAGTCAGTTGACTTGTTCCGTGATAGGCTTCTTGAGACACAATGATCCCGGTACCACCGGAATAGGATTGAGCCACACGGATAGCCAAGTCATTCGCTTCGGAACCAGTACACATGTACATGGCTTTGTTTACTGCTTGTGGCATTGTTCCCAAAATGTCTTCGCTGTAATTTAAGATGCGTTCATGCAGGTAGCGGGTATGGGTATTGAGACTACGCATTTGTTGATTAACCGCTTCAATCACCGCTGGGTGACAATGACCAATGCTGGCAACGTTGTTGTACACGTCAAGGTATTTTTTACCGCTGGCATCCCAAAGGTATTGGCCTTCACCTTTTACGAGATGAACTGGGCGACGATAGAATAAGCGGTACGATTCGCCCAATAAACGCTCGCGTTTATCCGTTAAAGCGCGTGTTTCGTTATCAAGTGAGTCCGCGTCTTCGGCGCGAAAACTGTTGGTATCCATGATAGTGGAACGTACGACCATAAGTCCTCCGGTCTTTAAATCAGTCACTGGCGCATTGGGCGTCGTGAGAAGTGGTGCGTAACTCGTGACATTGTCACGGGTTACGCCAGTTAATAAATTATTGAATCAGAGTGTTCATCGTTATTGATTCGCTGCTGCCAGTTCGGCATCAGCCGCATCTTTGCGCTGCGCATGAGTAGTTAGAAAATAGCCGTAGCCAACGGCCATCATGGCGGCAAAAATGATGGCGATAATAGGGTTAAACCATACCATTGCAATCAGACAAACGACTGACAGTGCTAGCGCGATAGCCGGTACAACAGGGTATCCTGGCGCTAGGTAGCTGCGTTTCATGTTCGGTTCTGAGCGGCGAAGTTTGAACAGGCTTAACATACTCATGATGTACATGACGATGGCGCCAAATACGGCCATGGTGATCATCGCTGCGGTTAAACTCATACCTTGTAGGTTAATCACACCATCACTAAAGATGGCGATAATGCCGATAACACCACCGGTGAAAATCGCGCGGTGCGGTGTTTTAAATGCCGACAGTTTGCTTAGACCAGCAGGGAGGTAACCGGCTCGCGACAATGCGAAGAATTGACGTGAATAGCCCAAGATGATGCCATGAAAACTTGCGATTAAACCAAATAAGCCAATCCAAACCAGCATATGTAACCAACGTGAGTTATCGCCTACGACCATCTTCATTGCTTGTGGCAGGGGATCGTTAATGCCTGATAAAGCCTGCCAATCACCCGCACCACCTGCAAAGATCATCACGCCAATGGCGAGAACGACAAGCGTTAAGATACCAGTGATATAGGCAACTGGGATGGTGCGTTTCGGATTTTTCGCTTCTTCAGCGGCCATTGCAGCCCCTTCAATGGCGAGGAAAAACCAAATAGCAAATGGAATCGCAGCGAAAATGCCAGTAATAGCGGCACCACCAAAGTGATCAAATCCAGCCCAGCCTTTTGCTGTGAAGTTTGCCATACTGAAATCTGGAGCCACGACACCCATAAAAATCAGCAGCTCTATGACGGCGAGCACTGTCACACATAGCTCAAATGTGGCAGCCAGTTTAACGCCCAAACAATTGAGCGCCATAAATACAACGTAGGCTCCGACAGCGGCAAGTTTTGGATCTAAGTTAGGATATTGAACGTTGAGGTAAGCACCAATTGCCATCGCAATCGCAGGCGGTGCAAAGACAAATTCGATTAGAGTAGCAAGTCCTGCAATCAATCCTCCGGTGTCGCCAAAGGCGCGGCGACTATAGGCAAAAGGCCCACCCGCTTGAGGTATCGCTGCTGTTAATTCGGTAAAACTGAAGATAAAGCAGGTGTACATTGTAGCAACGATAGCGGTCGTAATTAAAAAGCCAAGTGTGCCTGCGACACCCCAGCCATAACTCCAGCCAAAGTATTCACCGGAAATCACTAAGCCAACGGCAATGGCCCAGAGATGAATTGTCCCTAATGTGGGTTTGAGTTTTTCTGTCATTGCGAGTCTCCATTTCGTGTTGAGTGCTGCGTATGGTGATAACCTCTCCATCGGTTACCTACGTCAGCGTAATGACCTTTTCATCTTGCTTAGCCAGACAGAAAAAAACTTGACCTGAAAAGAACCATTCGTTCATTTCAGGTCAACTTTGTTACTCAGTTGACTTGAAGTGTTCACGAATCAGATTTATTGGTTATTTCAAGTCAAGCCAAGTGAAGGTGGTTCGCTTCATGCTAATGATGAATCAATAAATGAGGGATGATTAGCCATGTTGACGGAACAAAAATCACCGCTAAAACCACACGAAATAAATGAAGCTGAGCAATACGATACCTTGACTGATGAGCAAGTGATTGCTTTGGCACAGATTGTTATCAATCGCTATGGACCAGACCAGCAGGGAGAGATTTCTTTGTTGTGTCGATCTGAAAATGCGACGTTAAAAGTACAAACGGATACAACCCAATACGCACTGCGTATTCACCGCCCCAATTATCACGATAAACAAGATATCCGAAGTGAACTTCATTGGCTTAATGCGCTACAAGAGTGCGGTATGGTGGTGCCTAATGCGGTCGCAGATGCCAACGGTATTTTGGTGCAAGAAGTACAAGTTGATACCAATGAAACCCGTTATGCGGTGTTATTTGAGTGGATTGCTGGCGAAGAGCCGACCACCGATGTTGATCCCAAAGCGTTCGAGGAATTAGGACGAATCATGGCCCGCTTGCATCGTCAGGCCATTCATTGGCAGCGACCCACTGAGTTTAAGCGTATTGTTTGGGATCATGAATCGATGGTGGGGAACAGAGGCCACTGGGGGCGATGGGATGCCGTTGAAGGTTTAACGGCTCAGGACATTCCGATCGTTAATCGAGTTTTGGAGGATGTGGCGCAAAAACTGAAATTTTACGGTAAGGCACCTGATCGTTACGGTTTAATTCACGCTGATTTACGTTTAACCAATCTTTTACTTCACCCAGACGGCACGCGTGTGATCGATTTTGACGATTGTGGCCTTGGTTGGTTTATGCATGATGCGGCAGCGACTGTCAGCTTTTTTGAGCATCACCCAAATATGGCTCAATGGATGGATGCTTGGTTAACGGGTTATCAATCGATACGTCCGTTAACCACCCATGATATCAATATTTTGCCGGTCATGATTATTCAGCGCCGTATTCAATTAATGGCTTGGGTAGGTTCGCATCAACAAACAGACATGGCTCAGAGTTTAGGAAGTCACTGGGTGCGTGAAACCATACGTTTGTGTGAGGAATATTTGGCCGACCAAACACAGTTATTGCGTAAAGCTGGGTAAGCAATCGAATCGACTGAACCAATGGGGCTGAAAGAGGAATAACATGAACAATGGGTGTGCATGTTATTCCCATTTATAGGGAAGTCGGTAAATAATCGCGCAGACGTATTTTTCTAACTCTTTGAATATATGAAAATTTCATGGTGGCGTGTTTCTTGCAATGCACCAATAATGTGCCACAAAGAGCTGAGAAAGCGTCATGGAACCATTAAGCATTACGTCTAATCACGTTGTTGATGCTATGCATCTGGGAGCCAAAGCAAACCAAGGTGTTTTGGCTGCCGCAGCAACGGGTCTTGAATCCTTCATTTTACAAAATGGGGGAGATATCGATACGATATTGGGACGTAGTGGGGTTAATCCAGAAATTCTGCAGCAACCCACATCCAGTTTAAGGCTCGCCAATTATTGCCAAGTGTTGGAGCAAGCGGCTCAACAAACAGGTTTTGAACACTTTGGTTTATATTACGGCAAGCAGTTTATGCCACAACAGCTCGGATTAATCGGTTATATTGGCTTATGTTCTGCAACCGTTGAAGAAGCGCTGAAAAACCTTACTCGGGCGTTTCATTGGCATCAACACGACACATTTACTCAACTGGTAGATTTAAAAGATGCGTGGCGTTTTGATTATCAAATCCGTCATGGCGCGATATTAACGCGACGTCAAGATGCGGAACTAACCATGGGTATGGTATTGAATTTGGTACGTCAGGGAGCGGGTGCTATCTGGGCGCCAAGAGAAGTACATTTTGAACACCCATCACCCGGTAATTGGCACGAGCACTGTAAAGTATTTGATGCACCTGTTTATTTTAATCAACCATTTAACTCAATAATCATTCCAAAGTCTGTGTTACAGCGACCGATGCCCAATCATGACCCTTTGTTGTTGCAATTAATGCTTGAAGCACTTAAAAAATTAAACGTTAGTGAGCCACAGCAGAGTGTGGTGGAGCAAGTCAAATCAACCATTCAACTGAGCCTACCCAGCGGTGAGCCTGAAATGGAGCAAGTCGCGGACCAAATGGGCTATTCACGTTTGACGCTGCAACGCCGTCTAAAACAAGAGGGGGTGACCTTTCGTCAGTTGTTAGAATCGGTGCGCTGTGAAATGGCAACCAGTTATTTGCAACAACCAAAATTGTCGATCACTGAAATGGGACTGTTACTTGGTTATTCGGAAACGAGTGCGTTCTCGCGAGCTTTCCGCCGCTGGTTTGGTGTGAGTCCAAGCCAATACCGTAAAGGCGATTGAGTTACGTTATACCTAAATGACGTCGATTATCGTTCAACTCTCATTTTTGACATCCGTATATTTTGAACGGGGTAGCTTTATCGATGTTATGAGTTGGGGGAGTGGACGTGGGGATAAAAGAGGTGAGCAAGTCACCTCTTTCTATTTTTCCATTACTTGGATTTGAGCCGCAGGTTGATTTTTGCGGGTGATCCATTTACTCGTTACGAAATCAAAAAATTGGTAAGTGGCGACACCTTTCCCTTCTTTTTCATTGAGCGTCAAGCTGATTAGCTTAAAGATGCACGGGTCTGCAGGGCCGATACCATCTTGTAACTTTCTATGGCTGTTATCGTAAAAATAGCCATTACCAGCCATACGCAGCGTTTGCGTATTCTCGAATGACTCTTCACACTGATTGCCTTTGAAATAGGCTTTACACAAACATTCGTTTGCTCCTTTTGTCGTGACAATGGCGGTGCCATGTACAACGAATTCATCGGCAATCAAAAATAAGTAGCAAATCGGATCGTCAATCGCTACATCTAAAGGAGCGATGCAATAGCGCTCGAAGTTTATATTATCTGGAATGTTTACATTCATGAATCTAAGCCTTAATTACCCACCAATGTTAAACAGAGCTGTGCGTAGATGTCTTCGCATCATTGATACATTTCGTAACTGCTTAATATCTGACTGTCATCATAGCGGTCCAGAAAAATTGTTCAGTATCATCTTGGTATCAAATTAATGATACTGCGTATTATAAACGTGGTTTGAGCGTTCAGAGGATGGAACGATGGTCAAATTAGTGTTTTTGTGACATTGTCACTATTTTACGAGGGCTACATTACTCGGGTTATGAGACGATCGTTAACGTATAAACCTGTATTTCTGAGTGCGAACGGTGTGTTATTTAGATTAGAGGTATCAGTAAGTGAAAGTTCGCCAATCTTGCGGCTCTTCTTTACGGAGTGTTAGTACTTCAGCCCCGCTCGCAGTCACTAATATAGTATGTTCAAATTGAGCGGATAGTGAATCATCACAGGTGACCACCGTCCAACCATCTTTTAGGGTGATGACACGGTTTGTTCCCAAATTAACCACGGGTTCAATGGTAAATGTCATCCCTTCTTGGAGAACCAACCCGGTGTGAGGTAATCCGTAATGCAATATTTGTGGTGCTTCGTGCAGTACACGTCCAATGCCGTGGCCACAAAATTCACGCACCACACTGCAATTGTTTGCTTCGACAAAGGTTTGGATGGCATGGCCAATATTCCCTAACTGATTACCAGGGCGTACTTGCTTAATCCCTTCCCACATTGCCTGATAGGCAATATCAGTCAGGCGGCGAGCATCCTCTTTAGCATCAGGGAAAACATAGGTTTTATTGGAATCAACGATAAAGCCGTTTTTCTCTAAGGTAATATCGATATTAACAATGTCGCTACTGAGGATATTGCGCTCTTCGTCTGGCATGCCGTGACAAGCCACATTATTGGGCGATACATTGATAGCAAACGGATAACCATAAGCTCCAAGACTGGCAGGGCGAGCGCTCAACTCATGACAAATATACTGTTCGACTCGTTGATTAATCTCTAAAGTGTTGGCGCCAATGACCATCCATTGATCGAGTTGGGCAAAAACATTAGCCAATAACCGGCCTGATTCACGCATATGTTGAATCTCGTAACCGGTTTTGATAGAGACTTCTGGCCTCACAGGATTGTCCTTATAAATCGTATTGCTATACGTATGTATGATAATGTTTTGTTACTACAGTTTGTGAGTATAAAGTGGGACTTAACAACAAAACAATTATTATTCTTCCATATTATGACTGGCTATCAGACTCATAATGAGAACGTTAACTTGCACTACAAAATTGTTTGGCTTAAGAAAAGTTTAGGTCTAAGTTGGTAATTTGTGTAGGAAATTCTAATAAACGCAATGAACGCGGCTGCAACCCATGATGGTATTGTGTTTATGGTAGGTATCAAATGATGCGATTAATTAATATTTTTAGTAAAGGCACTTTGGTCTTAATCAGTGGTGTATTGACCAGTTTAAATGTTTGGGCGCAAGACAGTTGCCAGTTGGCAAATAATTATGATTCTTACGTACTCGCCATGAGTTGGCAGCCTGGCTTTTGTGAACATGTCTCTTACCAAGGGGTAAAGCAGGAGTGTGACCATCTTAATCAAGGTGATATTACCGTTAATCACCTCACGATTCACGGGTTATGGCCAAACAAACAAGCATGTGGCATTCATTATGGCAACTGCTCTGATTCACCTTTAAATTTGAAATCTGACACGGTCAAAGCGATCGCCCCTTGGATGCCGAATTTTTACTATTCAACGTCGTTTGGTACCCATGAATGGAATAAACATGGCTCTTGTCAGAGTTTGGATGATGATGATTACTTCCTGTTAGCAAAACAGCTGGTAGAAAAATTCGATGCTAGTCATTTAGGGGACTATTTACGTACGCATCTTGGGCAGAATGTCCAAACAAAACAAATGCGTACAGCATTAGATGCAACACTGGGTCGCCGTGTGGTGAGTCGTATGCGTTTATCGTGCAGTAAACAAGGTGCGCAACGTTATTTAACCGAAATACGGGTTCAGTTACCCAAGGTACTGAATACCCGCGGTTCGCTTGATGACTTAGTGCAAGGCGCCACTCAAGCCACTCGCTTTGCTGGAAATTGCGGAAATCATTTTTACATAGAAGATTCAGGGCGTGAATAACATTAAAATTGCAAAGTTATATTCAAATGTATCGATGCTAATTCTCTGATATGGTGACTTTTTAACAATTTGTAACCATACCTCAGCGATCCCAAAATGCTTGACCTGCACTGGTTGAGAAAACTCTGAACCCTGTATTTTGAGATCATAGGAGTATGAATTATCTAATACAGAGAGAGTTGAATGAAAACAGCGTTAGTGACAGGGGGATCGAAAGGGATCGGGTTGCAGCTTGTACTGCGTTGGCTCGAAAAAGGCTATCAAGTGATTACTTGTTCCCGAGATAGCCGCACATGGCAGAAAGAAGTACGCGCCAATTCAGATTTAAGTCGAGTCGATTATACTGAACTGGATATTAGTGATGACACGCAGCTTATCGCATGGTTTAAAACAATTGAGGAACGCTATGGCGCGTTAGATGTGGCGGTGAATAATGCATCACCCATCTTGTCGTCCAATGGCGATTACCGCCATGTGGAATTAAGGGCATTAAAAGAGACATTGGATTTGGATTTTTGGGCACAAGCGATGTGTTTGAAATACGAATTGAACTTGATGTCAGCGGGAGCCAGCTTAGTCAATATGAGTTCCGTTAATGGATTGAGACCGACACCCAATGCATCAATGTACAGTGCGACGAAGCATGCAATTGAAGGATTAACCCGATCTTTAGCGCTCGAAAACATCAGTAGGGGCGTACGGATTAACGCTGTCGCTCCTGGAGTAACATGGACATCTCGCTGGGAACTGAAAAAGGGCGCGAATCCTAACATTCGTCAAGATGTAGAAAAAGAAGTGCCACTTAAGAGGTTTGCTCAACCTAAAGAAGTCGTGGATGCGATAGAGTTTTTACTTTCTCCGCAAGCGAGTTATATCGTTGGTCACACCTTGGTAGTTGATGGTGGCTTATCATTAGCAGGGTAGTCTCTTTAATCCTGCTGTCGTAAGGAAGTGAATTTGTATGAAAGACTCTCAATCTAACGTAAAGTCACCTTGTATTAGACGCTGTTGTCTTGATGAGCATGATGTCTGTGTTGGTTGTTTTCGTACATTGAATGAAATATTGGCCTGGAATGAAGCGAACGCTCAAGAGCGCCAAGATATTTTGCAATGTTGCGCGCAGCGGGCGAAAAATAGGCCCCATTTTTCTTAGTTTGCCCCATTTTTCTAATTTCATAGATATATATCAGTTCGGTCATTTGTGTATAGCTTAAGATTATTAGCTGGTGGTTTTTCATAATTAACTATCATAACTAATTCGATGATTTTTCGTTGTGAGATAAAAAACTATCTGATACTTTGACAAGCATGAATACGAATATTATATCCTCACTATTAACCAATCTTTCTTGGTGGCGCTCTTAAATAGAGCGACGCTAAACGCCTGTGTTTATACGTCGCCGGAAGGTAACGTATAAACTAACATTTCTCTACGATATCTCCGGCGATCCCAATTTGGAGATGAATTATGGAAATGACAACTGCACACAAAACCTCGACTCAGCCGATAAGTCACACCGCAGTGAAAACCACTATTTTAACCGGTGATAGAGCGACAGGACCTTTGCACTTAGGCCACTATGTGGGTTCCTTAAAACAGCGAGTCGAGCTTCAATATACCCATGACCAAACGGTGTTAGTGGCCGACATGCAGGGCTTGACGGATAATGCTAACGATCCTAAAAAGGTCTCAGCGAATATTTTAAATGTGGTCGCGGATTATTTGGCTGTGGGTATTGATCCTGAGTTGACCACCATCTGTTTACAATCACAGTTACCCGCATTAGCGGAGTTGACCATGTATTACAGTAATGTGGTCAGTGTTGCGAGACTGGAGCGCAATCCTACGGTCAAAACGGAAATTCAAAGCAAAGGGTTTGGTCGATCTATCCCAACCGGATTTTTAACCTACCCCATTTCTCAAGCTGCGGATATTACCGCGTTTAGAGCCACCTGTGTTCCGGTGGGAGATGATCAACTGCCCATGTTGGAACAAACTAATGAAATCGTACGTAAGATCAACAACCTGGCGGGTAAAGAGATTTTGGTTGAGTGCGAGGCGATGTTAAGTAATGCGTCACGTCTACCCAGTACTGATGGCAAAAATAAAATGTCTAAATCGATGGGGAACGCGATTAACCTTGGCGCGAGTGAAAAAGAGATACGTCAAGCTGTCAAATCGATGTATACCGATCCTAATCACTTACGAATTGAAGATCCCGGTCAAATTGAAGGGAATATCGTGTTTACCTATCTTGATGCTTTTCATCCTGACCAAGCTTTAGTGGCAAGCCTTAAAGAGCATTATCAAGCGGGAGGATTGGGTGATGGGCAAACCAAAAAAGTGCTTGAAGCGTGTTTGCTTGATATGTTGTCGCCAATTCGCCAGCGTCGTGAACGTTATTTAGCGGATAAAGGTGAACTCATTGCTGTATTGCGCCGCGGCAGTGAAAAAGCACGCGAACGAACCCAAAAAGTCCTATTTGATGTGCGTGATGTGTTTGGTTTGAATTTATTTTGATAAAGCCACATACCCTAAGTAAGAAGTGAAACTTGCTTTTGTTCGTTGATAAAGCTTTAAATCTGCCATTTGGAGATCATTTAGTGATATTTAGGACAATTTTTACAATCAACCATTATGTCAGGCTAGTGAGGGGCATTGAGCATGATTGCGTAGATTGTGTCCGAGCAAAGTGCGGCTAAAATAATATTAAAATCAGTAATGTTTGGCTGTTGTTAAATATTTTATTTGTATCTATCGCTGCGTGAGTTGTTAAACTGTGCGGTAATGGCGCTCAATAAGTCGATTGTTTAGACTCTCATCACTCATTTCACCATGATGTTTCTATGGTCTGGAGGCGTATGAGACTCTATACACTCGATAGTTTAAAAGCAGTGGCGGCATTTTCCGTCGTCACTTTACATGTGGGGCTGTTTGATGAATTCAGTCAGTTTTATGCGGAAATTATCCGCTTGTCAGGACGTTGGGCGGTGCCATTCTTCTTTATGGTGACTGGCTATTTTATTGGCATTAAAAACGCCGAAAGTCAGTTGTCTCATTCGGTGCTGAAAATAGCCAAAGTATTTGTTGTCTCCTCGTTACTCTATCTTCCTTATTATTTTATTCACCATGATTATAGTGTGAAACAAGTGGGTGAAAGGGTACTGTCTGATACCATAATTATTTCCGGAATGTCCTTTCATCTTTGGTACTTATCATCGCTCATCTTTGGCTTACTGACGTTTAAATTATTGCATCAAAAGTTATCCCAACGTGGCTTGTTGATGATCAGTATTGCGATTGTTCTGTGCTACTTTACCGTGGATCTGCTGCCAGATCTGACGGATAACGACAATTGGGTGCGTCACTTTATATCGGTCCCATGTATTGTATTTGGCTATCTCGTCAGCAAAATTGATCAGGAAAGAATCAACCTGCGCCTGTGTGGCATCGTGCTATTAGTGAGTGTTGTGGGTATATATCTGTTGCCTTATGCACTGGATGGGGAGGGGACTCGGTCTGTCATTCAGCGCCAGTTCCCACTGTTTGTTATTCCCTTCTGTTTGGCCCTGCTGCTCATTGCCGTGCGGCTCAATGTGAATAACAATGCGTTAGCGCATATTGGTAAAGATTACTCTTTAGTGATCTATACATGCCATCCTTTATTGATGGCACTTTTGAAGTATCAACTGTTACCTTCTGATTGGCAACCTGACTGGTTAATTGCCATTTTAACTTTTGCTTTAGCGGTTAGCTTTGCTATCGCGTTAAAAAAAGTCTGTTTACCTGCTTATCGATTGCTAAATGGTCAATAAGGTGGGTCTAATGATTCTGAACAAACGTTTCGAATACGTGAGTCTTATTCATTGTTCGAAATGTTGGTTTTAGAATAAAACCACTAATGAATCATGGGTATTGATAATATTTGACACAATTCTCACTTTAACTTCGCCTTTTGCTAATTTATTAAGAAATAAAGTGTGTATTGGCTCTAATTCTTCAAAGCCTAATAAAATAATGTTTTATTTATAATGTATTGATTTTTATGTATAAAATAGTGTTCAGAATACGCCTGTACGCCCGAAAGTATTTGCGCTATAGCGTGAACTACTTCAAAATTAGGATGTTAGTATTTCTTCCTAGTTGAGAATGAGGTTTTGATGAAAGTCGCGGATCTTTTGAAGCATCGTGCTGAAAATCTAGTGAAGCACACTGAATTCAAGCAATGGATGTCCCCAACAGTTCGTGAGTACTGGGGTGAGTTTTTAAATAAGGCGAATAATCGTCAACTGTTTTCGTGGGTGCGTGATTTTAAACAATCTGCCAACGAAGATGTTGTTGCGCCAGACCCAATTGTACTGAAACCTGAAGCTCAAGAACTCTATGATGAGTTATCAGCTCAAATTGGGGAAGTCATCCATACTGGTGAATGGATGACGATTGATCAGGAAAGAATCAATCAATTTGCACAAGTTACGGAAGACCTGCAGTGGATACACACTGATCCGGAAAAAGCAGCAGAGCAGTCTCCTTTTAAGACCACTATTGCTCATGGGTTTTTAACATTAGCAATGTTGCCTAAGCTAACGGACAGTGTCGACCCTGAGAATCCTTTGTTTCCTACGGCCAAGATGGTTGTGAATATCGGATTGAATTCGGTGAGATTTCCATACCCAATTAAATCGGGCAGTCGCATCCGAGCAGTGAGCACTTTATCTAAAGTCACGCCTGTTCGAAAAGGATTGGAAATAGAAAGAGAAATTAAAGTTGAGATTGACGGTATTCGTCGTCCTGGCTGCGTTGTCATGTCTGTGATTCAGCTGCATTTTTAATCACTCTCTATCTGCTTCAAACACATCATATAAAAAGAGCGCTTCACAATATGAGCGCTCTTTTTTGTTTGTATGGCACGGGTTACTCTTGTTTCGGCGCTGGGATATAACCATATTGCGCGATGGTTTTTTGCGCGTCACTAGAGGATAGATACTGCAGAAATTCATTAGTGGCCACCGTATCTTTATTTGGGTAATGCAGGATAAGAAATGGGCGAGCTAATGGATATTGATTAGCGGCAATGGCGATGGGAGTCGGCTGCTCTCCATTAATACTGATTGGTTGAATAGAATCATCAATAGAGCCTGTTGAAATAAACCCGATTGCTTGCGGGTTGTGGGAAACTAAGGTTTTCACCATACCATTACTGTTAACCACCAGAGCTCGGTTGTCGATAGTGGAAACCATGTGCTCATTAATGATTTTTGTGAGTCCCAATAGTGTTTCAAAACTGTATCGTGTTCCTGATGCCACTTCGCGAGTAACAAGAGCGATTTGCTTATCTTGTCCACCAAGCTCCTTCCAGTTGGTGATTTCGCCTTGATAAATACGATAGAGATCGTCTTTTTTAATGTCTTTAATCGGGTTTTCTATGTTCACGACCACTGCAATACCATCGAGTGCGAGCGTGTAGACAGTTAATCCTGCATCTTGTTCGCTTTCAGTCAAATAACGAGAACTCATCGCTAGTTGAGATACTCCCATTTTTAGTAGTTGTATACCGGCGGTGGAATCTACACCATGCACGGCAATAAATGTGCTGGGGTGTTGTTTGTTAAAATGCTCCGCGAGCACATCCATCAACCTTGCTACAGACGTTGAGCCAGACACGTTAATTTCGTTCGCGGTTGCAATAGAGGGGGCGCTAACGAGTACCAGACAGCAGGCGATAATGAACTTCAACATAAATGAACTCCAACACAGTAATAGAGATTTCGCTATCGGTAGAATCTGAGATAACGATGAGTATGTTATCGATTAATCATAGCTGCTAACTGAAATGAAATCCTCATACCATGCGGGTATAAGTCGAAGACGCAATATCAATCTATTAATTTGTAACAGATGTCGTTGATTAAAATGTCCTTTATGACGATACTGCTTATTTAGTGCATAACGAAAGAGGTTGAATCATGGCGGTCGTGGACCTAATACAACGTCAGATTGAACGGCGAGCTGAATTGGTGTGCCAGAACCGAAATCAGAGCTTGCCTATTGAAATGGGTAAGTCGGGTTTTGAGTCGATAGAGCAGGGGGTTCACTTTGTTCAACATCACTACAAGCTGGATTCGACTCGTTGTGATTACAGTTCTCTTGTTGCTAAATTGGTTTGGCAACAAACAGATAATCAGTGGGCCTTGTATGTTGCCGATAACGACGATGATGCGGGCAGTGTACAGTGGCGCCCATACCCCTATTTATCCAAAAGCAGTGATTTAACGGCGCTGATTCGCGAAGTGGAGAAAGACCCCAAATCCATTTTCTGGAGTTAGTATACCCAAGTAACCTCAAGATGCTGTTTCAGCGAGAGTGGTTTCGTTCTTAGGCAAGACGCTGATTTGAAGACATAGTCATTCTACGTTGAAAACTATATCGTCGCTCAACAGCCAATGACACACATACGTTAATGCGCATTGGCTTGTTATTTTCCTTTCGATATCGTTACTCATTCTATAAGTCAACGCTCTTAGCTGACTCACAGAGCTGTAGTTGTCATTCTTCGTAGACAATCGATAAAGTGGTTATCAGGATTGGTATCACTATGAAAAATCGGTAGTATACCCGCGTACAGAATTTTCATCATTGGTATCTCTGAACCTCTATGGTTTCTAGTAAAGCAATATCAACTGGTGTTGTGTTGACAGCCAATGTAACCCTATTTTAGGCAACGAATATGACCAAAACCCGCATTCTAATCTCTCAATCGACCAATCCCTGGTTCAACCTTGCCGTAGAAGATATTATTTTTCGCTCGATGTCTGCTGATCAGCGGGTACTCTTCCTATGGCAAAATGCTGATACCGTTGTCATTGGTCGTGCTCAAAACCCGTGGAAAGAGTGTAAGACGGATAAAATGGAACAAGATGGGGTGAAATTAGCTCGCCGACAAACTGGCGGTGGGGCGGTGTTTCATGACTTAGGTAATACCTGTTTTACTTTTATGGCGGGAAAACCTGAATACGATAAAGCGGTGTCGACCCAAATTGTACTCAACGCGCTCGCAAAGCTGGGGATTGATGGTGAAGCAAACGGCCGCAATGATTTAGTCGTTAAAGATGAGAACGGGATTCGCAAGTTTTCTGGTTCTGCTTACCGTGAAACTATTGACCGTGGCTTCCACCATGGCACCATTTTAATGAGTGCGGATATGACGCGGTTGGCTAATTATCTCAACCCAGACCCGAAAAAACTGCAAGCCAAAGGAATTACTTCGGTAAAATCTCGGGTGATTAACTTGAATAGTATCGTTCCAGAGATTGATTACTCGATGATCTGTGATGTGATGATGCAGGCCTATAAAGAATATTACAACAGCGCTGATGTTGACGTGGAATATATTTCTCCTGAAGCCTCATCCACCTTACCGGAGTTTGAGACAAAGTTTGCCAAACAGAGTAGTTGGGAGTGGAATTTCGGCAGCACTCCACAATTTAATCACCAGCTCAATGAACGATTTGGATTTGGCGGGGTAGATGTTTATCTTGATGTGGTCCATGGTGTGATTGAAAAAGCGCAGCTGTACACGGATATGTTAGACCCTTTACCCATTGAACATTTCGCCGCGCAGATGCAAGGCGCTCAGTACAGTGAAGTGGGTATTCTGCAAGTGAAACAACACGTCATTGCACAATACCCTGCTGAACAAGAAATATTGGACGAACTTTGCGCCTGGTTGATTACCCAAATTAGTTAACATTGTCGCGACCTTATTTCCCCAAGTTTTATCGTTGAGCTTGGGGCGTTTTTTTAACAGGAAAGAAAAATGATAATACATTCACCGCGGGTCATCTTGCGCCCTATTAGCGTTGATGATACGGATGAATTTTATGCATGGGGATGCCAGTCCGATGTTACGCAATTTAGCTTATCAGCATACCGTTATCCTCAATCGAAAAGGGATGTAGAGCAGTGGCTTACATCAATAAACCAAGATAAACGTACGATTTCTTTTGGAATAGTTGAACCGCACAACCAAACCTTAATTGGGTTCGCTGGGATCGCTTCGATGAGTACCCTTAATCGCAGTGGCGAGTATTTTATCTTAATAGGTAATAAAGAATATTGGGGGCAAGGATTAGGCACTGAAGTGACAAAACTGGTGGCACGTTATGCTTTTAAAGATATTGGGTTACATCGGTTAAGTTTAACTGCATTCGCTACAAACCCTGCAGCGATTAAGGCCTATGAAAACGCCGGTTTTCAACACGAGGGAGTTTTACGTCAGTCTGGTTTTCGAAACGGAACATTTCACGATAAAGTCATGATGTCATTGTTAGCAACAGAACAACCCGCAGAGTAATGACCCACCTCGTATTATTGAGCTTTGCTTGTGTTCGCTGGTGAAGCTCTGCATTCTGTATTTCACGACCATTTGAGGGATATACTCATTAAATTGCCTCTGTTAACTGATTGCTTACTTGTTCAGTTGATATTTGTTTTTGACTTCAACGTTCACAAAAAATTCTTATTTTAATGTACCAATAAATAATGAAACCGCGTTCATGGTCTGTTATTATTCGCGGCTTTATGCGCACGCCGCTCCATATCAGACAAAAAGTTCAAATTTTAAATAGGGACTTTTTATCTGCTAAGCAGTTAATGGTTAGATGTGGTGTGCTGAATTTTTATAATCTCCCTCTTAAGAGGGGATAATGTTGTATGTTGAACCTGTCGTCAGGTGTATTCATTAGTTGCAGCATTTAGCAGTGTAAATAACCCTAGGAGATGGCTAATATGAGCGTTAGCGTCGAGTGGCAAAAAGACTACCAATTTGATGTCGTGACTGATCAAAATTTTACTTTTACGATTGATGCCAATAGCGAAAAGGCACCGAGTCCAACGGATGTACTACTTTCTTCATTGGGTAGTTGTTGCGCTAGTGATGTAGTAGCAGAGTTGCGTGCTAGAGGCGCAGAACTGTTTGGTTTGAAGACCACAATGTCTTACAAGCTGACGGACACAGAGCCACGTGTATACGATAGTGTGAATTTACACTTTGTCATTAAAGGTACTGGAGTCAATGAAACGATGGTGACAGAGGTAATAGAAAACTCGATCGAACATCAATGTCATGTGTGTCGTATGTTGAAATCTTCTATGAGTATTACCTATACCTATCATTATGTGAAATTAGCGGCCTAATTTATTCGGTAATCTAGCGTAATAACGTCAACATAAATCCTCCGTAATCTATCAAATACCCTCACATTGAAGTCAGCAATGTGCGGGTATTTTTACACATTGTTGTCGAGCAGTACGCTTTTCTGGCCGAACTGCAGAAAACTGTTTGGCCTATTACTGGGTTTGGCATTTGCAATTGAGATGATTAATGTCATGTGTTATTACCACACCTTAATGATGCGTTAATTCCTGTCTACGCAAATGAGACCAAGATACAGCGTCCAGAGCATTATCAACTCCCCTAATAATGGGAGGTTAGATCATTACTGATATACAACAGTTGGCATTTAATAGCAGCCTGTATAGCATAGCCGCGTTTAGCCCTTATACGGGGTTGAGTTACACTTCACATCGAATCAATCTTTTGAGACACATTAACTAACTTCTTGTCTTGTATGATTAATATCCTTCTGGCCCTATTTTTTAACACTGGCCCCATAGAAGAGATGATTGGCCTTAATTTCATTTTTTTTTGGCTCTATGCCAATCTTCTCCTGTCAGTAATAGTGAAAGCATGTTGTTTAGTAATACTAATTGTTATGAGCATTCATGACATAAGGATAAGGTCCACAGGAGGTGGTTATGAAATTAGTAAATCAACAGCTTAAACGTATAGGCCAATTAACTCTTCTCTCTCTTGCATTAGGTAGCTTCGCTGCACACGCCAATGATCTTCCCCAGATCAAGGAAAGTGGCGTATTAAAAGTCGCAACTGAAGATAACTACGCACCATTTAACTTCATGAATGACGGTAAACCTGACGGTTTTAACAAAGACATGCTTGATGAGTTAAAAGTGTATGCCAAGGACAAAGGCTTTAAAGTACAACAAAGCATTATGCCATGGACAGGTCTGCTTGCTGCCGTTTCATCAGGTCAATATGACGCTGCGATTACTGGCGCGAATGTCACCGATCAACGTTTGAACGTATTTAACTTTGTAAACCCTCTTGCGACTGCGCAAAACTACTTTGTCAAACGTAAAGGTGATGACAGCCTTGATAAAATTGAAGATTTAGCAGGTAAAACTCTAGGTATTCAAGCGGGTAGCGCACTGTTAGCTCGTCTTCCTGAACTTGAAGATATGTTAAAAGAAAAAGGCCTTAAATTGGGTAAAGTGGTGCAATACCAATCTTACCCAGAAGCTTATGCCGATTTAGCTAATGGCCGTTTAGACTATGTTATCAACGCATTGATTTCTATCAATGACTTAGTGAACAAACGTCCGGACGTGTTTGAAAAAGGTCTACCGGTTTCCGGAAAAGGTTTTGTCTCCTGGCCTGTTCCTAAAAACAGCCCAGAACTTTTGAAATTCCTAGATGGATTCGTCGAGCATCTTAAACAAACTGGCAAACTGTACACACTACAGAAAAAATGGTTTGGACAAGAGTTCCACGACGTTCCAGCTCAACCGATTACTAACGTGGCTGAATACCACAAGTTAGCCGGCCTTAAGTAAGTCTCGATCACGTCAATCATATCAAGAAAACCATCCGGCTCAGCCCTTGGGCCGGAATATCAGAACAAAAATAAGGAGCACGACTAGATGGATTTGAGTGCTTGGATTCTATTATTGAAAGGTGCTGTGACAACAGTTTGGATTTCCGGTGTCGCGATTATTATCGGAGTATCACTAGGGTTGTTGATTGCCATTGTTCGTCAGAAGAAAATTCCTATTATCGACCAATTACTGGCTCTATATATCAGTATTGCTCGTTCCACCCCATTAGTAACATTAGTTTTGTTTATTTTTCTTGCCATGCCGGCGTTAGGATTACAACTTAATGTTACCGTTGCCGCCATTATGTCTTTGGCATTAAATACGGCAGCATTCAATGCCGAAATCTGGCGCTCTGCAATTCGTAACTTCTCAAAAGATCAAAAAGAAGCAGCGTTTGCCTGTGGTATGACGGAATGGACTTTTTTCCGCCATGTCATGTTACCTCAAATTATCTCGGTAAGTTTGCCTCCTTTAGTGAATGAAATGTCTTTCCTGATTAAAGGTAGCCCAGCCGTCGCTATTATCGGCTTAGTCGATCTAACTCGTGTAACCAACCGGATTTCTTCAGTGACCTATGAACCACTGTATCCAATCTTAGGGGCTGGCTTGATTTATATGATTATCGTTGGCCTGCTAGTGAAAGCACAATCAGTTGCCGAAATTAAAGCTCGCCGTTTAGCGATGTAAGGAGAGTCAAATGAATGAATGGGCAGAAATATGGAATGCTAGGGATCTTTTCCTACAAGGGTTTGAAGAGACTCTGTATCTATTTGGTATTGCGGCCGTCATTGGCTTTTTCTTCGGCATATTATTGCTTTATATTTTAGATGCTGAAATTCCATATTTAAGTCGCGGTGTACGTTTTTTCATGACATTTATGCGTACATTGCCATTTCTAATCCTTGCGTACTTATTGTATTACGGATTAGGTCAATTTGGTTTTCGTATGGAAGCGGAAACCGCAGGTTTGGTGTCACTGATTGTTTACCATGGAGCCTACTTTTGTGAGATTCTCCGAGGCCAACGTTTGGTGATGTCTAAAGGTTTGATTGAAGCTGCACATGCACACGGATTTCGTCATCACCAAACCTTTTTCTACATTGTTTTACCCAATGTAGTGCTTAACGCACTACCTCTACTGGGCAACCAGTTGATTATTACGCTCAAAGATACAGCATTCCTCTGTATTATTACGGTACAGGAAATTACCGCATCGGCGAATAGTGTTCAGTCAACTTACTTTATACCGTTCAAGGCATTCCTCGTTGCTATTCTGCTTTACTGGATTGTTGGCCTAGCGATAGAAAACGGCATTAAATTACTTGGACTGATTGGTAAGAAAAAAGGATTTTATCATGCATAACGACTCTGCAATTGAAGTACAAAAACTTTCAAAACAATTTGATGGTATTGAAGTATTGCGAGATATCAACCTAACCGTTAATCGCGGTGATGTAGTGAGTATCCTCGGCTCTTCAGGTTCAGGTAAATCAACGTTATTACGGTGTATGAACTGGCTTGAGACACCAGACAAAGGCAAAATTTATGTGGGTGACGAGCGCATTGGTGTTCGCGATGAAGATAACTTGCCGATGTCTAATAAACAACTAGCCAAAATACGTGAACGAGTAGGCATGGTATTCCAGAACTTCAATTTGTGGCCACATTTAGACATTTTACACAATGTGATGCTGCCGCTGTTGAAAGTGAAACATATGAAAAAGCCAGAAGCAGAAAAAGTCGCTCTGACTCAGCTGGAAAAAGTAGGGATGTTGGATAAGAAAGACGTCTATCCTATAACGTTGTCTGGTGGTCAAAAACAGCGTGTCGCTATTGCGCGTTCTTTGGCACTTAGCCCTGACGTCCTACTATTTGATGAACCGACGTCTGCACTTGACCCAGAAAGGGTGGGTGAAGTTCTTGGTGTGATGAAACAGTTGTCTCAGGAAGGCTATACCATGGTTGTGGTGACGCATGAAATGGATTTTGCTCGTGCTGTCTCCGATCAAGTGGTGTTCCTGGAAAAAGGCAAATTGATTGAGAAAGCACCACCAGAAGAATTCTTTAATAATCCAAAATCGGATCGGGTCAGACAGTTCTTAACGTCTTTCGCTTAAATTTGATTGAGTAAAAACCGCCAAGTGTGACTTCACTTGGCGGTTTTTTGTTTGGCCCAGCAAAGCTGGAAAAGTCGTCCACTTGAAATAAAGCGGAGTCACCCTGAATAAGGGAAAGACAATCCCAATGGCAAGTTAGAATTTAACAGTTTTGTTTCTAAGTTGAATAGCCTAATTCGAGAAGTTGTGAGCTTAAGTACTCAGGTAAAAGGCATTGCTGAACAAACGAACTTACTGGCTTTGAACGCGGTAATTGAGGCAGCATGTGCTGGTGAGCATGGGCGAGTTGGTTGGCAAGTTGAATCTATAACGATGAAAGGGCTTGCATTTGCTAGCCCTTCGCTATGAATCTCAATCGGTTTACGAGGCCGGATGGATAGTGTGAATTCAGTGTTGGCTACGATGCTATTTCGTCCAGCATAATCAATTCCACGTCATGTTGTTCAATTTGTTCAAGCAGATTTTGGGGCGGTTTTTTGTCGACGATTAGGCAATCTATCTGCTCCCAACCACAAGATTGATACATTAGCTGGGTATTGAACTTAGCCGATGTACTAATACAGATCACTTGAGTCGATTGCTCTGCCATGGCGAGTTTAAGCCGTGCATCCATCTCGCTATTGGTGGTTATCCCTGCGTCCGAGAGCGCGCTAACGCCAATAAACGCGCGGTTGGCACGATATTTACGGATATGTTCAATCGTCATTTCACCTAAAATGGTGTGAGAGTAATCATCAAATCCACCACCGAGTACGCATTTGCGAATTTGCGTTTTGTTGGTCAGTTCGGTCACACATTCCAGTGAGTTAGTGATGACACTCGATTCCACGTCAAGAAAACTGGCTAGTAAGCTATTAGTTGTCCCAGCATCCAAAAAGACGACGTCATTTTTTTCTATTAAAGAAGCGCCAAATTCAGCCAGTTGTTGTTTGCCAGGGTCGGGTTCACTACGTTGAGAAAAGGAGAGATAGCTTTTGCTTTCGTTAAGAATCGCTCCACCACGAATACGCAAAATTCCCGGCTGAGATCCTAACTTCACTAAATCACGACGGGCGGAGTCGTAGGATATATTAAAGTGTTCACAGATAAACTCTAAGGTCACTTTACCGTGATTACGAATATAGGTTGCTAGTTCGATTAAACGCTCGTCTTGGGTCATTGCTGGTTACTCATCACTTATCTTTGCAGATTATCATAAGGTTTTGTAAGTGATTGTGCACTATTTTTATCTTTATACTGGTTTGTAAGTGGTATTAATAGATTACATTGACTTATGCCTTAAGATGTTGGATATTGGCACTTAACGTATTCGTGAATGTAAGTGAAGGTAAGTTTTTATGCGTATAGGTGTGGTAGGGGCAGGTAACATCGTCAACATGTGTTTGGATGCTTTGGCACAAATCGATGACGTAGTGTGTGAAGCGTTGTGCGTTCGCGAAGCGAGTAAAGCCAAAGGGCAACAGCTGTGTGATCAATATGCGATTAACAAACTGTATACCGATTACGCAAGCATGCTGACGGATAGCCAGATTGATTTTATCTATATAGGCATTCCTAACAATATGCACTTTGACTATGCGCTTCAAGCCCTGAACGCAGGCAAACATGTCGTGTGTGAAAAGCCATTTACCACCACAGTAGATGAACTCAAGACATTGACTGAGTTAGCAAAACAGAAAGGACTGTTTTTGTTCGAAGCCATTACGAATATTCATTCACCTAACGTGAAGCTATTTAAGGAAAAATTGCCGCTGATTGGCGATATTAAATTGGTTCAAGGTAATTACTCTCAACTTTCAAGTCGTTATGCAAGCTATCTGAAAGGGGAAGTCCATCCTGCTTTTGATCCGAAAGCATCGGGTGGTTCGTTATACGACATTAATATTTATAACATCCACTTGGCTTGCTTCATGTTAGGTGCGCCAACCTCGATTCAATATACGTTTAATCGTGGATTCAACGGTATCGATATGTCGGGTGTGATGATGATGCAACACGAGCAGGCAATCTCAATCTGTGCGGGTGCAAAAGATTCCGACAGTGAAGGGCGTTTTGTGGTTCAAGGCGACAAGGGCTATTTGGCGATCAAAGGCATTCCGAATGTGGCTGCTTCGTTTGAACTCTGCTTGAAAGGTGAGGAAGTACAAACTTTCAACGTGAATTATGCAGAGAACCATATGGTTTGCGAATTCGAGGACTTTAACCACATGTTCAAAGAGAACGACTTGGAAGGATGTTATCGCTATCTTGACCACTCATTAGAAGTGATGAAGGTATTGCAGGTGGGTAGAGAGCAAGTTAACGCCGCCTGATAGCGTTGTGACGGGAGTAGTGACTTGCCACTCCCGTTAGTTGCCTTGTCGCGTTTAACCACGCTTAAGTGCGGGTAACACGTGTGTTCCCATTTCATCAATCACCGACTGTGCACTGCGCTGCGACGGTTTGAGATTAAGAGCCACATGGCTGACTCCTAACTCTTGATGTTTCAGCAGGCGTTCAATGAGCGCATGACGACCAATTCGCACCACGTTGTAAAAACGTTGGTAAGGTGCGTCCGGATTGTCGGCCAAATCAAAAAAGGTCGCGTAGCCATATTTGGGTGGGGTTTTATCCTCAGCCGCTATTTTTAATGAAGCGTTGATCTCTTGGATCGCACGTTCATCATCGACAGACCAAATCCAAGCATCCATATTTTGAGCTAGCCACTCGATTGGTTGGCGTGAACGTCCTACGGCCATCATTGGAATTCGCCCATGAACCGGTTTGGGATGAAGGTCTAGGTTTCCGGTTAAGTTACCGTAAAACTGACTATTCATTCGCGGATAATGCTCTGTATGCAGACATTGAATCATCTCGATTGAATCCCGATAACGTTCTGCACGCTGTTCAAACTCCACGCCGAACGCTGGGTATTCTGTCGGACGGTCTCCCGTGGATAAGCCCAAAACGAAACGTCCATTGGTTAGCATATCGACAGAAGCCGCTTGTTTCGCAACCGAAATTGGATCGCGTAATGGCAATACGATGCCTGCCGTTCCTAAGGTAATCTCTTTGGTCAAGGCACTTAAATATCCCGCATACACAAACGGATCGAGAAGCTGTGCTGCATCACCAAAGTTTGGGTCGTAAAACGGAACGTCCCGTAGCCAGATACTTGCAAACCCGGCATCTTCGGCGGATTTAGCAAGCTGTTGATGATCATTCAGCGTTGGAAATGGCGAGTTAGGATACGCTTCGATAGGGGTGAGCAGTCCTATCGATAGCTTGTTATCGGCAAACACTCGGGTAAAACTGCGTGGCAGTACCCTATTATTATCATTCATGAAGGTGACTCGCTTAATGTGTTTATTGTTCCGGCCAAACCACGTCTAGCTCGCTATGAGCAATACGCCATTCGCCATTCACACGAACATATTGATCCACATAATGACCTAATAAAAGGAATGGGTGCTGTGCTTGTTCACGGTCAGTCACAAAGTCCAATAGGTAGCAGCTACCATGGGCATGATCTTCATCGACCAAAGTAATGGTGTGGTTTGTCACGGCATGGACAAAAGGGAAATGCTGACGTTTTTTGGTATCAAACAGATGGTAAGCGTCTTTGAGGCTTTGTTTGATTTCTTCAATCCCTTTCATCGATCCGACAGTCACTTTGACTTCGGCATCTTCGATAAAGACTTCATCCATTTTCTCTGCTTGACCGCTGTCTAACAGTTGGCTGTAACGTAGACGCAGTTGGCGGATCTCTTCGCGATCAAGTAACGCATTGATTCGTTGTGTGTTATTGGTCATGACCTATACCTCATCTATAAAAGTGAACGATTTATCGTATGAAATGGCCATCTAACATCATTGGTGTGATAGACATTGGTAAACCGATAAATCTTGAACATGACTATTGTATTATTTTGTTTAAAAATGATAATGGAGTTTAATTTCCATTTATTTAGTCCTGTGGTTCTGTAATGAAATTAAATGAAACCCAATTCTCTGGCGTGATTGAATACGTTGAAACCTTAAGAACTGGCTCGTTTACGTCAGCGGGAGAGAAGCTTGGTTTGACAGGCTCTGCCGTCGGTAAAAGCGTGACTCGCTTGGAGCAGAAATTAGGAACTAAATTATTGCATCGCACCACGCGCAGTTTGACACCCACTCCCGAAGGTCAGCGTTATTTCGATGGTTGGATTGCGATTTTGGATGAAATCGAAAGCCTAGAGCAAGGGGTCGTCGCGGGGAGTATTAAAGTCTCTGGGCGACTGAATGTACATCTGCCTGCCGCATTCGGGCGTCGTCATGTGATGCCGGTGTTGTTGGAGTTGAGCAAAACCTATCCTCAGTTAGATTTGGCCGTGGCATTTAGTGAGCGTCGTATTAACTTAGTGGATGAAGGGGTCGACTTAGTGGTACGCATTGGTGCTTTAGAAGATGATGCCGATTTGGTCGCAAGATGTTTAGGTCGCCAACGACTTGTGGTCTGTGCCAGCCCCGAATACCTCAAACGCAAAGGTACACCGCAATCGGTCAACGAACTCTCTGGGCATGATTGCATTTTGGGTAGTCAGAGAAGCAATCAACCCGCGTGGTTATTTAAACGGCGTAATGGCGAGGGCTTCTCGCAAGTGATCCGTGGGCGATACAGCTTTACTGATGGTGACGCGATGTTGTCGGCGGTGCTGGAAGGTATGGGACTGTCTCAGCTGCCTACTTGGCTTATAAAAGACCATCTTGCGACGGGGGCTTTGGTGACGGTATTGGATGATTTTGCTGGTGCAGAAATGCCAATCCATGCGGTTTGGCCCCGTTCTCGATATTTAAAACCAAGACAACGAGTGGTGATTGATGCTTTAGTCGCTGACGCAGAAAAGGCGACGTCTGTGTATCGAATGTAGTTTTTTAGCGAGCTGCTAAATGGCCAATGCCCTAAGGCATTGGCGTCGGATTATTTCACCAGCGAATCCAAAAGCTGATGCCACTGCTCTTGTTTTCCATAGAATTGCTCGTGAGGCAATTTAATGAATTGATTGTTGATATTGGCAATTAAAGTCGGGTAACCAGAGACAGACCAGTGTGCCATCAATTCATGGCTATCTATTATCTCTAGCTCAATGTGGTCGGCGCTCTCTTGCATTTTGCGTTGCCATACAACTTCATCCAGCCCAAAGCGCTGTGCCAGTAAAGTGAGGGTTTCTTCATCAGACACCACCAAACCTTCTTGATAATGAGCCGTTTGAATGGTTTTGATCATTTTATATGCTTCGATACCCATCGATTGTGCGACCGAGATGGCGCGAATCGGTAAGTAGGAATCCAAAATGAAAGGCTGCTTGCTTTTTAAGCGCTCAATGTAAGCTTCACCGAAAGATGCCCCAGTCAAAGCGGCGATGCGGGGATCGGCCAGCAGAACATGCTGCTTAAAGCCCTCGGTAAGCGCTTTTCTTTCGATCATCCCGCCAGGGTGATACACCAAGGTAAATTGTGGATGTTCGGCAATGGCCTGAATCAACGAGGTCGCGCCGTAACACCAGCCACACATAGGGTCATAAAAATAATGGACTTCATTCATCTTGTTTTCTCCTTAAGATCGATACGCTCGCAGTGTTGTGCTTTGGGCTTGGACACCTGTTTTAGTTGCTGCGTTATGTCACTACTATAGAAAATTGATTCGCTCAGATAAATATATCAATATAGACAATAGTGTTTCTTCAATCGTACAAATAAGATGGATAGATTAACTGCCGCCAAGGTTTTTGTAGACGTAGCACATTCTGGTAGCTTTACCGATACCGCAGACCGATTAAATATGTCTCGTCCGATGGTGACGCGCTATGTCGAAGCGCTGGAAAACTGGTTGCAAATGCGCTTATTGCACCGTACCACCAGACGAGTCACGCTAACAAAGGTGGGGCAACAGAACCTTGAGAAAATCGAGAATTGGTTGAATGTGGGCGAAGCGCTTACTGATGTGGTTGGAGATGCGACCCTGTTATCAGGGCAGATTAAAGTTTCGACCAGTATGTCGTTTGGTTTTGCGCAGTTGGTGCCAGCAACCAAACATTTTATGCAGTTGCATCCTGAGATTAACATCGAGATATTTGTTGATGACTCTCATAACGATCTGGTTGAGCAGCAGATCGATTTATCCATTCGTATTGCCTCTAATCCAGACCGCTCGCTTATCGGTAAACCGATTGGCACATGTCGCTCCTTGCTGGTGGCTTCACCTGAGTATCTCAATCACGCAGATCCCGTTGAAAAGCCAACTGATTTGTTACGGCACTCTTGTTTGGGTTACAAACATTTTGAACGTCATACATGGCATTTAACCAATGGCGAACAGTATGAAGCGATTGAGATAAAACCAAGGTTATCAGCAAATGAAGCGACGGTGTTAAGGCAAGCCGCCTGTGAAGGGATAGGCATCTCTTTACAGCCCACTTATTTGGTGGCAAACGAGCTAGCGTCGGGACAATTAGTACACATTCTTCCCGAGTGGAAACCCAATGACTTACAGATCTACGCGCTGTACTCCTCGCGTAAGCATCTTTCATCCACTACCAGAGCGTTTATTGACTATTTGGCGGACTATTTTCAAGAGTCTTTATCTCTTTAATTAGCAGCAGCTTAGAGATCGATAGCGGATTATGGGTGTATGGCGCTCGAGCTCTTCTTACTTTTAATACTAATGTCATAAGTGGCTTATCTCTGTGGTCTTTTCTTATAAAAAGCGAACTAGTTAACTATCAATAACGTGTTCATAGGCTATGGTTAAATCAGTTTTATAGCTCAATACCTTACGTTACTTCCTTTCACTATCTGTGATGACAACGCTAAAAAGCGATCTGTTTTGGCCCTCTTTTGGAGAGTTTTTAGTATGACTAGGTACGCTAACACATGGTTTAAATCTCTTAAGAATGAGTTGATTAATCGAAAAAACGACAAGCCAACAGTCAGTACTCAGCATGAAAAAATGCCACTGATAACTCAGTTGGGGGCGCTCTTTAATGCGTTGAAATCTGGAGTGATCTTTACGCTGTGCTTGTACGGTATTCTTTTTGTCGCAGCGGGATTATTAGCATTTGAAGGTGAAGGGAGTTTCTACGAACAATGTGATCGTATCTTTACGACGGATATGATGGTGGCGATTGCTTCATTGGGTGCTATTGCAGCGCTTATCTCATGGCTGAGTCATATCTGGGCAATGCCCAATAGGAGGCGAAAATGAGTGAGCATTTAGCGCTTCCTGCCAACTTTGTTCTATTAGAAAAGAAAAGCCAGCAATATTACATTTGCTGGCTTTTGATTTTATCGACCTAAGTACATTGCGGTTTTATCTGACCATGTCAGGCTTAAAAACACGCTTCCAGTACTTGTTGAATTTCTTGTGTAGTGATTGCGTGGTAACCGCCACCAAGAATGATGGTGGATTCTGCAATCTTAGGCAGCATTTCTTTCGTTGCGCCCAGTTCTTCTAGAGACGTCACAATGCCACACTCTTTAGTAAAGGCTTCTAGTGCATCGATACCCGCAAGAGCGATCTCTTCGTCTGTTTTACCTTGTGCAGAAACACCCCAAACTTGAGTCGCGAAGCGAACGAATTTTTCTAGGCCAAATTTGTAGATTAGGCGGTAGTAAGGCAGAGAAATCGCCGCTAGACCCATACCGTGAGCACAGTCAGTATAAGCACCTAATTGGTGTTCAATCATGTGTACTTGCCAGTCTTGTGATTTAGACAGACCAGTTAATGTGTTCAATGCTAAGGTCGCATTCCACATTAGGTTAGAACGAGCTTCGTAGTCTTGTGGATCTTTTAGCGCAACACGTAGGTTGTCGATTGAAGATTTAAGCAGACTTTCGATTACGTAATCGGTGGTGTTCGCGCCTTTATCAGAGAAGTACTGTTCCATCAGGTGAGACATGGTATCGAATACACCGCTGACCATTTGGTATTGAGAAACAGTGAATGTGTACTCTGGGTTTAGGATAGAGAATTTAGGGAATACGTGTGCAGGGAAAACACGACCTGCTTTGTATTTGGTCTCTTCGTTAGTGATAACTGAACCACCGTTCATTTCTGAACCCGTACCTACCATGGTAAGGATAGAAGCAACTGGAACCACTTCATTATCAACGTCTTTGAATTCACACCAGTATTTTACAAACGGGTCTTGATCTTCACAGTAAGCAGAAACAGAAATGCCTTTCGCACAGTCAATAACAGAACCGCCACCGACAGCAAGAATCAGGCTAACGTTGTTTTCACGAACGATTTTTACGCCTTCGCGCATTTTTTCTAGAGTTGGGTTAGGCATAACACCAGACAGTTCAACGACTTTTTTGCCCGCTTCTTCTAGGATAGCGACAACTTTGTCGTACAGACCATTCGCTTTGATTGCGTTACGACCATAAACCAACATCACGGTCTCACCGAATTTAGGTGCTTCTTCTTTGAGTTTTGCTAGTGAGTCTTTACCAAAGTGAATGGTGGTTGGGTTGTAGTAAGAGAAATCTAATTGCATTGTCACACTCTTCTTGTTTGATGAGTTATCAGCCTTTTGGTGTGATGGTGGATGCTCATCACTGGCGACCTATAGTGCCGTTATCAAGGCATTATTATTGGATAAATCTATATCGGATGTATCCGTCGATGTGGGTATATTACGAATAACTAATGAATTGGTTAATATCCAATCATCCTTGATCATTGCCTAAAATTCCAAATCAATGGATCTTGGTTTGCGCAGCCGCTCGATACTCTTTGTCTGAAACTTTTTCTTTCCAAACCACATTTTGGCCTTTTTCATCGGATGCGGTCACGACAAAATGTGTCATAGAAGCATCAGGAGTCGCTCCGTGCCAGTGATCAATACCTGGTGGACACCAAACGGCTTCACCTGAACGGAATTTAACAACTTTATCATCTCTGGTTACTGTCAGTGCCGTACCTTGAGTGACGATCATATGCTGACCTGCGGGATGAGAGTGCCAAGCGGTTCTGGCCCCTTTATCGAAGGTAACGAATGCGCCAGAGTAATGAGCGATTTCGTTAGCTGGGAAAGCCATTTTGACATGAACTTTTCCTGAGAAGTACTCGGCAGGACCTTCAAACTCGCCTTGGTTTTCAGCAGTGTAAAGTGATTGTTCAGCTGCTAGCGCCTGAGTGGCGGTGATGCTAAATAGCATAGCTACGCTAGTCAGTAGCCATCCTTTAATTCGTCGTTGCATGATGATTCCTTATCGATTGATGAACTAGAACGTATCTCAACGTGTTGACTGCAGTCCGTTAAGATATGACTAGCTTAAGGGGGCATCATGTAAGTCGTTATCTTGATAATCCAAGATTGTTGCCTAATTGATTTAACCAAGACATTGTTGTGTAACAATATGTAACAATGATGAACTAGTCGTTCAAACATGGCCATGCTGCGCATGCTTTGTAAATATTCTGTCGTTAAACCTCATTAATTCTTTATTTACACCTCTTTTATGGAATTTTATTCCACAGTCAATCAACTTTTAGCGGGTTTATCTTTACACGATAATTGTGGATATTGTTGCAATCATTACAAAGAGATAGCACATAGTTCCCTGCTCATGTTGCTCTCTCTGAGTCAGAATCAAACCGATGATGTGTCAACATCATTTACACACTTTGCAATAAAAGCGGAAATAACATGATGAAATTGTTCTCTCCAATAACGATGGGAAAACTTGAGCTCAATAACCGTATTGCTATGGCGCCGATGACCCGCGCTCGAGTCAATAACCCATTTGATGCTGCCGACGACGATACCGCGACCTATTTTGCGCAGCGCGCTTCTGCGGGACTGTTGATTACAGAGGGCTCACAAATCTCCAAACAAGGTCAAGGTTTCCTCTTCATTCCAGGTATTTACAGTGAAGAACAAGTGCAAGGTTGGCAAAAAACCACTCAAGCCGTGCACGCCAAAGGTGGCAAAATCTTCATTCAAATTTGGCACGTAGGCCGCATGTCGCACACCTCACTGCAACCCAACAACCAAGCTCCAGTGAGCTCTGTGGCTGTGAAAGCAAAAGGCACCTGTTTTGCTTATGATGAACAGGATAACCCGGGCAAAGTTGACGTATCAGAGCCAACAGCATTAACACCAGAAGGCATAGAAGCCATCAAACAAGACTATGTTAATGCGGCAAAAAATGCGATTCGTGCCGGTTTTGATGGCGTCGAAATTCACGGTGCAAACGGTTATCTGTTAGAGCAGTTTATCAATGCGGGTTTGAACACCCGTGATGACCAATACGGCGGTCAAACCATTGAAAACCGTCTGCGTTTGACACTCGAAGTTGTCGATGACATTGCTGCGGCCATTGGTTCAGACAAAACCGCTATTCGTATAGCTCCATTTGGCCGCTTTAGCGATATGCCGGCGTTCGAAGGTGAAGAAGAGACTTGGTTAGCTTTGGGTGATGAGCTAAACAAACGCAATTTAGCGTACGTTCACCTAAGTGAACAAGGCACCATTGGTGATGCGTTTACCATTCCGAAAGGATTTACGACTAAATTCCGTCAACACTACAAAGGCATCATCATGATTGCGGGCGGGTTTACTAAAGAAACAGCGGAAGAGTATATCCAAAGTGGTGATGTTGACATGGTCGCTTTTGGTCGCCCTTATATCGGAAACCCAGACTTAGTGGAACGAATGCAAAACAATTGGCCATTAGTAGAAGCCGACCGCGCTATCTTTTACGGTGGCGATAGCCATGGTTACATTGATTTTCCTGCATATCAGGTGGAAAGCGCCTAGTTCTTCGCTAATCTTTAAAGCCCCTACAACAAGGGGCTTTAACCGTACTGGAATTTTATAAGGAGGAATTTTATAAGGACACACGTGTTTAGCTGTGCCGAAAAGGTTACAACAGTGTCAGAAATACTCAAGGTATAGATTACGCGGGAATATGAATAACAAGCTGAGACGATGTTGAACCCACAATAGCCGTATACGATGTTCGTACGTACGGTTCTATGAGAGGGATGAGGCGATAACGCCTCACCCTTCTGGATGTTTCAAGTCATTATGACTGACGTTTTACCGTAAATGGCGACCAAGCTTGCGTGGTTGGCATGATCTCTAAACGGTTGATACAGACATGGGGTGGCAACGTTGCGAGATAGAACATCTGTTCTGCTATATCGTCAGCAGATAAGGCGTTTGCTCCTTCATAAAGTGCATCAGAGGCGGCTTGATCGCCTTTTGTTCGCACCAAGGTAAATTCGGTTTCAGCCAATCCAGGTGCCAAATCCGTCACTCGTACACCGGTGCCAAGTAAATCACAGCGTAAGTTGTAGCTAAATTGCTGAACGAATGCTTTTGATGCACCGTAAACATGACTACCCGGATAGGGCCATTGGCCCGCGATCGAGCCGACATTAATAATAGACGCGCCTGCACCTGTTTCGATCAAACTTGGTAGTAATGCATGAGTCACATTGACTAAACCGGTGATGTTGGTATCTATCATGGTGTGCCAATCAGAAAGGTCAACGTTTTGTGCGGCTTGTGGCGCTAACGCTAACCCTGCATTATTTAACAGGGAAGTAATAGGTAAGAAATCCTTTGGAAGTGCTTCAACGACAGCGTTTACAGCCGTCGAGTCACGAACATCTAGAACATGTGTATAAACGTCTGTTAGGGAGCTCAGTTCCTGTTGCAGCGTATCTAAACGCTCTTGTCGGCGTCCACATAAAATCAGTTTCCACCCCGCTTTGGCAAAACGATGAGCAGCAGCGCGACCAAATCCAGAGGTTGCGCCGGTGATAAATACTGTCGAAGTCATACTGGGTCCTTTAGTTGAGCAGTTTAGGTTATGGTGAATTGGTGTTATTAGGATAAAAATACGGGATGTGCGCAAGGCAACATCCCGTGATGTATGATTAAAAACGTAATGCTATGAAAGCCAAAACGTCTCATTCTCTTTGGCCTGTTGACGAATAATTTGACTCAATATTTGAATGCCAACGTCGATATTTTCGGCTTTGATCGATCCAAACCCTAAGCGCATATAGTGATGGGTAAGCTTTTCTGGATTCATAAAAAGAACGTCGCCATCTTCTGCTATTACGCCTTGCTCTCGGGCCAATTTTGCTACTTGTTTACTTGATACGCCTTCTGGTAGGCGGAGCCAAAAGGCACTTCCGCCTAATGTATCTGAGGTAATACATTCAGGAAGGTGGGTTTCAAGTGCTTGGCGCAAACATTGCCACTTCTCACAATAAGCACGCTTAATTTTGCCCAAATAGGTATCAAAGTAGCCCAAGGAGATAAACAAAGCGCAGGTGCGCTGGTTATTGGAAGGTGGATGACGAAACATTAAACGGCGCAATTGGCGCGCTTGTTTTATTAGTTGTCGGTCGGCGACCATAAACCCGATACGTAAACCTGGCGATAACGATTTTGATAAACTCCCAACATAGATCACACGGCCATTTTTATCCAAACTTTTTAAGGAAGGATGCGGTTTTTGGTTGATGTTTATCTCGCTGTCGTAATCATCCTCGATGACAACAAAATCATGTTTGTCGGCATAAGCAAGTAGCTCCTCTCTACGTTTTAGTGACATTGTCACATTAGTCGGAACTTGATGACTTGGTGTTGCATAGACATAGTCGCAACCTGTTAACTCGGGCGTTAAAGCAATGCCTTCATGGTCGATACGTAACCCTTGAACCTTTGCATGGAAGGTTGAGAAAATATGTCGGGCATCTGGATAACCAGGGTCTTCAATCCCCACGGTCGATTGTGCATCAGTAAGCAATTGTGCCAAAATAAACAACGAATTTTGCGTTCCTATCGTTAATAAAATCTCGTCGCTTTCTGCAATGATGCCGCGTTTACTCAACACATTTGTTTGTAACTGCTTAATTAACATTGGATCATCGTCGTCCACGTGATCCGCTAACCAATCTTTTATAACATTGGTGCGTTGAGCTAAGCGGCCACATTCACGCCAATGACTAGCAGGGAAAAGGCTTTCATCCGGTTGACCATAAATAAATGGATAGGGGAAGTCTTGCCAGTTCTCTAACTTAATTCGACTACGCTGTCCTTTGAAGTCACATTTAAACTTTTTGCCCCAATCTGGTGCGTTGTGTGCATTTTGGTGCACACAGGTTGCCAGTTTAATGAGTGGCACTTGTAATGCGTCGATCTCCGGATTGGCAAAAAAGCCACTGCGTTGATGGGAAACGAGAAAGCCTTCATCGACTAATCGCTCATATACTAAAACGATAGTATTGCGTGATACATTGAGCATTTGTGCGAGCTTTCGACACGATGGTAGCGCTTTATCCGCAAAGATCCCTTGATGAATTTTTTCCAGTAGATGTTCTCTGATCTGTTCTTGGAGGCTTCTATCAGGAGAAAATTGAATGTGAATTAGGTGGTCATTCTTCAAAATCAATCCCTCGATTCTTCTTGTTTTTATACGTAAAAGCACAATATGTGCCAAATGCGCATATTTACTCATTGCTTATGCTGATATAAGCAATAAGTAACGTATAAAAGTGGTGCTAAAAATATTGAAAACTGGACCTAATCGGTTGGATAAAATTGCTCTAACGTGAAATTTTCGCGTTCGATATCAATGAGGAGTATGACGAAATGGAATTATCGTCAGTCGCACCGATTGCCGCAATAGACCAATCGGTAGAAAAGGACCAACAATGTGTGTGGCACCATATGATGCAGCATGCGAATCATACAGCACCTATGTTTATAAAGGGTGAAGGTAGCTATTTATGGAACGATAAAGGCGAACGTTATCTCGATGCGGTTGCTGGTGGTGTATGGTGTGTTAATGTCGGTTATGGTCGAACGCGAATTGCTGATGCAGTAAGAGATCAGTTGGTCACTCTCAACTACTACGCCGGTTCTGGTGCCACACCTATTGCGGCAGAATTTGCAGATAAATTGTTGAGTTTTCTTCCTGGAATGAGCCGAGTGTATTACTCTAACTCTGGTTCTGAAGCCAATGAAAAAGCATACAAAATGGTGCGGCAAATCGCTGAGAAGAAATACAGCGGTAAAAAACATAAAATTTTATATCGCGATCGCGATTACCACGGAACCACGATTACTTGTTTAAGCTCTTCAGGCCAAGAAGAGCGCCGTAACCAATACGGACCATTCACTCCCGGTTTTGTCGAAATTCCACACTGTTGTGAATATCGCTCACAATATGGTGATGTTGAAAATTATGCTGAGCTTTCTGTCGCCGCTGTCGAGCAAGTAATATTGACTGAAGGCCCGGAAACCATTGGTGCAATTGTACTTGAGCCTATTACTGCGGGCGGTGGTGTGATTGTTCCTCCTCAAGGTTACATGAAAGGCATTGAAGCGCTGTGCCGCAAATACGATATTTTGCTGCATATCGATGAGGTGGTATGTGGTATCGGGCGCACAGGCAAATGGTTTGGTTATCAACATTTTGATATTCAACCTGATATTGTGACCACTGCCAAAGGATTAGCCTCAGCTTATGCGCCGATCTCTTGCACCGTGGTGACAGAAGAAATCTTTCAGTTACTGAACGATCAACCTCAAGAGCGTGAAAGCTATTTCCGTGACATCAGTACCTTTGGTGGTTGTACTGCAGGGCCAGCCGCTGCATTAGAAAATCTTAAGATCATTGAAGAAGAGCAACTGCTGGAAAACTGTGTCACAGTCGGGCGCTACTTAAAAGCGCAACTCACCTCTCTTAAAGATAAATACCCATTGATAGGCGATGTTCGCGGTGAAGGGTTATTCATTGGTTTGGAATTAGTCACAGACCGTGTAACAAAAACGCCCGTTGATGAGAGTGTGTGCATGAAGTTGGTTGCTCTCTGTTGTCAAAAAGGTGTGATGATTGGCCGAACTAACCGTTCGTTTATCAAATACAACAACACGTTATGTTTGAGCCCAATGTTAACCTTGTCCAAAGAACAAGCGGATGAGATTGTGACCGCTATTGATTACGCATTTGCCAATCTTGCTTAATCGTGTTTAACGGCTTTATCTAACCGAATGGGTGTCTCATCCATTCGGTTTTTCTTTACAAGTCATTGGTTAAAAACAATAAAATAGCCATTTTTATAAGGACACACGCGCTTAGGAGCTAGGAGTTTTATAAGGACACACGTGTTTAGTTGTGCCGATAAAGGTACAAGGGGGTGAGAAGTTCTCAAGGCGTCGGTTACGCGGGAACATGAACAACAAACTTAGACTAGCTCGCGTCTTAACATCGAAATACATTAATAAATTGAGTAGATTCACTGAATTAGAGTAATTTATCTAACTTTGGATTTATTATGCTACAGTATTAATATCAATTTAACTGCTGTGGACGCCTATTATGTTTGTGAATCAGGTATCTATAAGGAACCAAGCGTGTGATTTGTATGGGGAACTTATAGTACCAGTGAATGCAGATTCAATTGCTTTAATCCTTCCTGATTCAGGCAATATCGATCGTAATGGTAATAAACCAAATAATAAGCACAATTGCTTGCAGTGGTTGGCTGAAGCACTTGCAACGATGGGGTATGCTTCGCTGCGTTATGATAAACGCGGTGTAGGAGCAAGTAGCTTTCATGAGCTGGATTATCAACAGATGAGTTTTGATGATTTACTTCAAGATGCAAAATCATGGGTGGAATTTATTGCTTCTCGTTATTCTGAGCTACGTAATGTCATATTAGTGGGTCAGGGGGAAGGGGCTCTGATCGCCACATTGGTCGCTCAGTTGCCCATGGTTAAAAAGGTGATTGCTATTTCCGCTCCGTCTCTTAACACCTATCAATTGCTTTCTCTACAAGTTTCTATGTTTCCACGCCCGTTTCGTACCCAAGCTGAGACGATGTTGAACCATCTCTCTCAAGGAAGATTGGTGACAAATGTCCCTGAAGCGCTTGAAGCTTTATTTAGCGTTAATCAGCAACCGTATCTTATTTCTATTATGCATCATGAGCCTTCGCAAATGGTCGCAGGGTTAAATGTCCCTCTATTACTTGTTTATGGCAGTCATGATATTGAAGTCGGAGAGTTAAATGGGTTAGCGTTAGAAGAAGCCCAGCCTAATGCCGTTTATCATTGTATTACTGGAATGAATCATGTGCTAAAAACAGTCGGAGAAGATTATGATTCAAATGCGGCTTCCTATCATAATCCCTATTTACCCTTATCGAGTGGCTTTCTTCGCGTGATTCGGCGGTTTTTATCAAGCTCACACGATGTGTCATTGAGAGCCAGCGGTCCAAAGAAGTTGGACCGCAGCTAATTGATGATTGAGCTAGGCTGGTTGATTGAGCTCTAAATCCTGCATCTTGAGGTCACTTTGGTATAGGTGACACGCAACCCAATGGTTACGGTTATCGTCGTTTGTCGCTAATTGCGGCGTATGCTTAGCGCATTGCTCGGTGGCTTTAGGGCAACGAGTACGAAACGTACATCCGCTTGGTGGAGCCAATGGGGAAGGGACGTCACCTTGTAGTAAGGTTTTCTGTTTGCGCTTGGTCGGATCTGGGATTGGGATTGATGCGAGTAACGCCTGCGTATAGGGATGTTTGGGGTTGCTGTAGAGTTCATTGGCAGGCGCTTTCTCTACCATACGCCCTAAGTACATCACTCCAACTTCATCACAAATATGTTGCACCACCGCAAGATCATGAGCAATAAACAGAAATGAAATACCTTTAGTGCGTTGCAGATCTGCAATCAGATTGAGCACCTGTGCCTGAACGGACACATCCAGCGCGGAAACGGGTTCATCAGCGACGATAAATTTAGGTTCAAGAATCAGTGCCCGAGCGATTCCAACCCGTTGACGTTGGCCACCGGAAAATTCGTGAGGATAACGGTTCAGCGCCTCGGGGCGTAAACCGACAATTTCCATCACTTCTGCTATTTTGGCTTCACGCTGCGCTTCAGTACCTATACGGTGTATATCCAATGGTTCGCGCAAAATATCATGGATGGTCATTCGCGGACTTAATGAGGCAAACGGGTCTTGGAAGATCATTTGCATCTCTTTCCGTTTATGTTTGAGTTCATCTGCACCGAGATGTACGACATCTTGACCGTTGATATTCACTTCACCGCCTGAGGGCTCTAACAGCCGTAAAAGACAGCGGCCTAGGGTTGATTTGCCGCAACCTGATTCACCGACAAGCCCCAATGTTTGACCCTGTTTAATTTGAAAGCTTACGTTATCCACAGCCTTGAGTAATAATTCTTGGCGATTGAACAGAGATTTTTTGCGTACGTTAAAGGTTTTTGTGAGTTGTTTAACGTCAACTAAAACAGTATCGGTATTCATGCTACGCTCTCCTCTAAATGAAAACACGCCACTTGATGATGTGAGAACGTCGTATCGTTTAACGGCTGCCTCGATGCCACGTGTTCCAGAGTTGGCGATTGTTCCTGACACTGATCGCTTGCCTTAGGACAGCGGTCAGCAAAACGGCAGCCACGCGGAAGATGAAACAGATCGGGAACCATGCCTTCGATAGTGGGTAATTGGGCAATTTTTTCTTCTCGTACGACCGGAATGGAGGCCAGTAATCCTCGCGTATAAGGGTGTTGTGGCGCGGCAAATATGGCTTCGACAGAGCCTTGTTCAACCACTTCGCCGCAATACATCACAACCACACGATCACAGGATTCTGCGACAACGCCAAGATCGTGAGTCACTAGCACCACCGACATATTCATTTCGTCTTTAAGCCGCACAATCTCTTGCATGACTTGAGCCTGGATAGTGACATCAAGGGCTGTCGTTGGTTCATCGGCGAGCAGTAATGCCGGATGACAGGAGAGGGCCATCGCAATCATCACACGTTGACGCATGCCTCCAGAGAGATGGTGAGGATAGTCGTTGATGCGTTTTTCTGGCGCGGGAATGCCGACCGTACGTAGCATTTCGATGGCACGCTGTTTTGCTTCTTTGCGAGAAATATCATTATGATTGCGCAGCACATCGATCATTTGCGTATTGATTTTCAGCACTGGGTTCAGCGCCGTCATCGGTTCTTGGAAAATCATGGATATGTCATTGCCACGAATGTTACGGTACTGTTTTTCTGTTAAGCCAACAAGCTCTTGCCCCTGAAATTGAATGCTTCCACCAGCAATCGTTCCGGGCGGAGAAGGTATGAGCCCCATCACTGCCAGTGATGTGACGGACTTACCACAACCTGACTCGCCCACTATCGCGAGCGTTTCACCGGGATAAACGCTAAAGCTCACTTCATTGATGGCTCTTGCGATACCTTTGTCCGTTTTAAATTCTACGCACAGATTCTTTACATCCAGTAACGGCGTTAAAGTCGTTTGATTCATTAGGCTACCTTCCGTGGGTCAAGGGCATCTTGGAGCGAGTCTGAGAACATATTGAATGCCAATACCAAGATAAATAGCGGGATAGAGGCGGCAAAAAAGTTACAAAAGTGACCGGATGTTACCTCTGTACTCGCTTCGGCAATCATCACACCCCAACTGATGCTGTCTTTTACCCCTAGGCCTAAAAAGCTCAGAATCACTTCGCTTTTAATCGCGGTAATAAACAGTAAAGTCATATCAACGAGTAGTAAGTGCAAGGTGTTTGGTAGCAGGTGACGGAAGATAATACGCAAGGTAGGCACCCCCAGTGAGTGGGCAGCTTCGGTAAATTCCATGTTTTTTAGCTTGATCACTTCAGCGCGAATGACGCGAGCGGTGCTGGTCCAAAAAGCGACGATCATCGCGATGTGCATGGCGTAAGGATTATCTTGTAGAGCCACCGCAATCGCGGCCACTAACAGGAAGTAGGGAATACAGTCGATACTGTTCATCAACCACAGCACAAACTCATCTAACCAAGTGTTGGAGTAGTACCCCATCAGAGCACCAAATCCACCACCTAAAATAATGGAGAAAAAGGCGACACTCAAACCAACTTGAAAGGCGGTTTTGGTGCTGTATAAACTGCGTTGTAAAATATCTTGGCCATTGATGGTTGTGCCAAACCAGTATTGCATACTCGGCCCTAAGCGACCGTTGGCCAGTAATTCATCCCAGTGCTGACCAATCAGGCCGCACCATACCAGTAAAGCGATGACAAAAAATATCAGTACCACCGTCAAACTGAGCATGCCGATTTTATCGTGGCGAAATTTCTGAAACGCTTTGCTCCAAAGCGACTCTCTTTTGGGGGCGACGTTGATGCCCCTGTGTGTCATTACATCTGTCATATTGATTCTCCGCCGTTTCATAACAAGCTGAAACGTAATGGGTAATGCGGTTATTATTGTTTATTTAATTGAGGTCTATCCTTGGGTCGACCAATTTATAAATGACATCCACCACGCTCACGACCACGATGTAAAGCAGTGTGACTAACACTATCACGGCTTTTAAAATCGGCAGATCGCCTGTGGTAATGGCGTTATAGGTAATCAGACCAACGCCAGGAATGCCAAAATAACTTTCTAGCAGCAGCGAGCCGCCAACCAGAACAAAAGGAATGGAAAAAATAACGCGGGTAATAATTGGGATCAGCGCATTTTTTAATACGTGTTTGATCAATATTTGTAATGTGGAATGACCGAACGCTCGCGCCGTGCGAATATGATCACGAGTCATCTCTTCCACCAGAATCGCGCGATAAAAACGTGTGGTATATCCAACTGATACAAAGATAGTACACAGTGTCGGTACGGTGACATAATAGAGGTAGTCACCAAAGGTCTGAGTTGACCAACCATACACCGGAAACCAATTGAGCCCATAGCTCGAACAGAAGAGCAACTGAATCCCGATAATCGCGATGATATAAGAGATACTCATACCAACCACTGACGAAGACATCACCAGTTTATCCAACCAGTTTCCGCGATTATGAGCGGCGATCAGACCCAAAATGATACTGATAACATGGCCGAGAATAAAACCAGGTAGGCCCAACATCAACGAAATAGGAATGGTGCGTTCCAGGATAGTCGTGACCAGTTCACCACTGGAATCGGAGTATCCAAAGTTAAACGTCACGATCTGTTTGAGATAAGTTAAGTAGCGCGTCCAAAAAGGTAAGTCATAACCGAGTTGATGACGAACTTCCGCAATCTGAGCGACCGTCGGGTTGCGTCCTAATAAATCATAGGTTTTGTCTGGGCCGAAGTAGACCATAAGCACAAAACTAATGAGTGTGACGCCGAAAAGCAGCGGAAGGCTGTAAACCAGCTTCCGCAGACAATATTTGATTGTTTCCATCACACTCTCTTACTACTTCACTGCTACGTATTTAAAGTAGTTACCTAGAATGCTAGATTCTGGCCACATGACGGCGTCTTTATGCCATAGTGCAACGCCTGTGCGAGAGAAGCTACCAATACCGACACAATCATCAACCAACATTTTGTTCATTTGTTTGTATATGGCTGTGCGCTCAGGGCTTGGCTGCATAACTGAGGATTGTTTGAAGAGTTTGTCGTACTCCGGGTTGCTGTAGTTGGCACTGTTTGCGCCGGGTGAACGGTTTGGCCCATAGAAGAGTTGCAGAGTGTTTTCTGCATCTGGGTAGTCTAGGCTCCAACCCATAGGGACTAATTGGGTTTTGCTATTTTTAAGGTCCTTATTAAAGTCACCAAATGTAGCGTAGGCTTTAAACTTAATTTTCTCTTTGGGATAGCCAATTTTAATTAAATTACCGCGAAACTGCTCATACATTTGTTTGTCAATGACGCTGGAGACGGCTGGGTAATGAATCACAGGCAGGTTATGTTTATTCCAACCGTTGTCTTTTAATAACTTCTTCGCAAGCGCGATATTTTGCTTAATCGCGTCTTGACCCATATTCGGATCAAAACCATCGGTTCCCGGAACAATAAATCCAGCATAAGCGTGTCCTAAACCTAAATAGAAGCGTTGAATACGTTGTGGCCAGCTAAATGAATGAACAATGGCGCAGCGCAGGGCTTTATTTTCTTTATTGGTTTTCGGATTGTTGCTATGGCCGAAATAGTCATCATCAAAGTTAAACATATTAAATACCATGCCGGTTTCTGTCGCGACGCGGTAATTGTATTTTTTAGCAAACTCAGGTTTTAATTTGACGGGATCGCGAGAGGCAAGTACGAGATCCATCTGCTCATTGCGTAATGATGTATTTTGGATTTCATCGGATTTCGTGAATGAGTTCCAACGTGCAGACCCTTGTTTTATCCAACTGACCTCGACTTTATCGACAAAGGGCATCGCTTTGCCATCTAATTGATCAATGCCAGTAAAACCGTGCACTTTCGGGTCGTAACCTTCTGCTTTTGCGTGGAAGATGTCTTTGCGATAAGTGGGGTTACGTAGCAGCACAGTTTTGGTGCTGTTGGTCGATTGCATCTTAAATGGCCCACTGCCGACAGGGTGTAAACCAAATTCACGCCCATATTTTTCGACGGCTTCATGCGGTACGAACGCGGCATATCCCATGGTTAACGTATAAGTAAGCTGTGGGAAGGGTTGGGTGAGATGTATCTGAATGGTGTGGTCGTCAAGTGCTTTCAAACCGGAAATCGGTTTACTGTAATCCGCGCCGGCTTTTTTCCATTCATCTAGCCCTGCAATTTTCCCTTCCCAGACCCAAGCGCCCTGAGCGCGATTTTTGGGGTCGTAATTGCGCTTCATGGAATAAATAAAATCTTGAGCGGTGACTTCACGACCTTTGCCGTTTTTGAATGCAGGATCATCGCTAAAATGGACGCCTTGCTTGATTTTTATGGTGTAGGTTAGGCCATCTTTGGAGACTTGGGGCATACCGTCAGCCAAGTTTGGTTCAACTTGAAATGGGCGGGCGAGATACTTGTATTCATATAGGGTATCGTAGACTGCAGTAACAATTTCATTGCTGTAAACGGTGCCAGATTGAACAGGATCGAAGGTGCTGGGGGTACCACTGTCTGAAAAACGAAACACTTTTTCGTCACTGGCGTGTGCGCAGGTGGCGGCAATAAGCGCTGCCAAAGGCAGTAGCTTGAGTGCTTTCATACAAACTCCTTTTGTATTTAATGCAAATTGTATTAGCGTTCATTAATTGTCTGATTAAATTCCATTTATTGATATTAAAATCGGATTTATTAATGACTAAAAAAATAGTATGCTATCCAGGTGGAAAGTAAGCTATTTAGTATTTATAGATTAATTAGCTGGCTAATTTAGATAAAGATGCATTTAATAATGGACGAATATTCAAGGTTATTTGAAAAAAGAAATGATTATTTTTGTGCGGCGCTGTGAATAATTATTCAAAGTGGTTCCCTTAAATTAGGGAAGCACTTTGGAAAATGCTAAAGCATTTTTTCAATTTGCTGGCGAATGACTGGGATCATTTGACTACCGATGGAGTGACCGACTTCATTCGATGTGAACGCTTCAGGAGTGGCACCTGCGGCTTGGAGCCACTGATAACTTTCCTGAGCCTTACTGATGTCAATAACAGGATCATCATTATCATGGATAAAAGTAATTGGTGGCCAGTTATCTCGTTTGTCTACCGGGCCGGAAAGACGCCCCGCGATAGAAATGACCCCTTTCACTGGAAATCCGGCAGCAGCGGCATGCAAAGACATAATCGATCCTTGAGAAAATCCGACCAGAATGGTGTCTTCCAATGGCCCATAACTTTCTAATACTTCTTTGAGTTTTGGTAGTGCCATCTCTACACGCTGTAAACGATTCTCCTCGGTAACCCCACTAATTGAGAACCATTGGCGGCCGTATGCTGAGCCATCAAAAGGATAGGGCCCGTCGGGGGTGAAGGCATCTAAGCCCAACTCGTCAAGATGAAGCATGTTGATTAGAGGGGAGAACGTTTCACCATTTGCTCCCACTCCGTGTAAAAATATAACCCTTGCCATGTGGACTTCCTTTTTAATTCTATAAGCTATTATCGCGACAAATCGTCGCTATTTTACTGAATTTAACAACGCGTTTACGTGTTTAGGTCCTATTGGACGAATGCCCGTAGGGTTCAATGTTTTAATTGAATAGTATCCACGTGTAATGTGATCCATATTAACCGTTTTCGCGATGCCTGGTAATTGGTAAATACGCGCTAAGAAGGCACTTAAATTTGGGTAATCGGCAATCTGCTTCAGATTCGTTTTGAATATCCCGTGGTAGGCTGCATCAAAACGAATCAAGGTAACAAAGGCTCTAATATCGGTTTCTGTTAATTGGTTACCAAAGAGATAATGTTGTCCTTGAAGACGTTCTTCTAGCTCATTAAGCATGGTAAACACGCCGTTGACTGCTTCATCGTAAGCTTCTTGTGATGAGGCAAAACCTGATTTGTACACCCCATTATTTAACAGATTATACAAGCGAGGATTCAGCTCGTCGATTTGACCAGCAAGCTCTGCTGGATAAAGATCGTAATCATTATTGGCCAAATCACCAAAGGCGGTATTAAACATACGTAAAATATCGGCACTCTCGTTATTCACCATGACATTATTCTTCATGTCCCACAGTGCGGGGACTGTCGCGCGACCGGTAAACGTTGGATCAGCACGGGTGTATAATTCATGAATGTATTGGGCACCAAATAATGGGTCTTCATCCGCTTGATCATAGCCGCCGAATTGCCACCCTTGGTCGGTCAGTGTCGGATTAACTATGGTAATAGGAATATGTTGCTCCAACCCTTTTAGCGTTCTTGCCATTAAAGTACGCGAGGCCCACGGACAAATATAGGCGACATAAAGGCGATAACGACCAGATTCTGCCTTAAATCCCGCTTCACCTGTTGGACCCGCACTCCCATCTGGTGTGATCCAATTACGAAACGAGGACACTTGGCGTACGAAGCGTCCTTTATCATCTTTATTTTGTACCGGTTGCCAATTTTCAGACCATTTGCCATTTACTAACATTGCGTTACCTTACTTCTCGCTACCTATGCAAGTACGGTATCACGGCTATATTGACTATAAAATGGTGATGATGTTGAGTTATCATCCCCAAAACGTTGATAATTATGAGTGGTTATACCCAAATGACCTCAAGATGCAGGATTCAGAGCTTCATCAAGGAGCCTAGGTCAAGCTCAATCACGGCAGGAATGGTCATTCCCTTTTAACGTGATTGAGCGCAGAAATAGGTTTGTTGATGAGCTCCCAAAGGGCGAGTTGTATTCGCTCCTAGGCGGTGTTACTGATTTTTAACGTAGAATGACTATGTCTTCAAATCAGTGCCTTGCCTAAGAGCGAATACATTCTCGCTGAAACAGCATCTTGAGGTTACTTGGGTATATAAGCGGATATTATTTAACCCGATACATATCCAAGAACACGCCGCTTGCAGTACGCTGGGCGGTACAGATAAACACGCTTTCGGTTAACCATTTTAAGGAGTCATCATATACTTCAAAGGTTGGCACCGTTTTGAAATAGATATCTTGGGCTGGAATCTCATTGAAAAAACGCATATCTTCTGCAAATAGTTGATCACGCCACTGTTCAGGAATTCGGCGTATTCCATTGTTTTCTATATAAAAGCTTGCACCGTTATGGGTTTTAATTGCGTAACGTGCAGATAAATGACACAACCCATCACTGTCGATCACTTGGCTATCAATACCACCGGGTAAGACTTCACCAGTAATTTCTCCAGAAACGACACCTGATGCGATTGGAATCAATTGACGTTTGCCATAGACCTTATCGCAACTCACAACGTGTGGTTTATCAACTTGAATTTCGATACGAAAAGAAAACTCTAACTCTGGTGTCATAATACCTCTCTATTAGAATCTATTAAATGATAACCCTACATATTCAACTATAATATCGTTTTAATTCAGTTGGTTATGCTATTGAAAGTGATTGTAATCTAGTTTGCTAAATTAGTGCAAACTTCCTTTAACGAGGACACGCACCTTAACCAAATATATCGGGGACAGTCGCTTTTCATTAAGGACAGTCGCATTAACGTCATTGTTTTAACGGATATAAATTCGCAAAAGCGCTAACGATTCGGTTTTCTTTGATGGTAAGGAGAGGAAAATCGGCAGGATTTCATTATTAAATATCCATCAAGCGAATTTGGAACGGTTTTAGCTGATATAGACGGCTTATGAGTTGTGTTAGAGCGTTAAGAAATGTGTATACCAACCATGCGTTTTCTTTTTAGCTTGGTTTTTGCTTGGTTAAGTTGATAAGAGCTTCCAACCCAAAGGTAAGATTTCTTTTCCAAATTGGTACACAAAGAGAAGTATTCTTGATGTGATAGTTTTAATCGATCGAAGATTTCTGGGTAATTGTCGTTTATATATCCAGGCTTATTATTTCTGACTTGTCGGCCAACCCAATCTAACAATTCGAGGTAATCCATGAGATGAAAGGGGATGGCATACTGGTTATGAAGCTCCTCTCCAACAAAATCTGCTAAAGGTGGAGTAGACATCTTCCCCTGCTTTAAATGGTTTAGTCTGAGTTTTATAGAGGTAAAGTCCGATTGCTCCGGTGTAGCAGCTAATTTCGCTCTGACAGGGTTGAGATCGACGTAGGTCATTGCTGCCATTAATGCTTTTTCATCGAGTAACGCTTGTGATTTAAAACGGCCTTCCCAAAATCGACCGGTGCATTCATCTTCTTGGTTTGCTTGCACCGCAATTGCATAATTGAGTTCTTTCATAAACCAACTCAATGACGACAAACGTTCACGCCATATTTGAATAAGTTTCTTACATGCTTTGAGTGCAGATTTTGAAATGTGTTCTCCAGATATAAAGCGTTGAATTAGTGGGTGCATTTTATGCTCAGTGCACCAACGTTCAATGACTTGATGATCGCTCAAGGTTTGTGCTGATTTATTATCAATATAGGCAACAAGGTGGTAATGATTACTCATGACAGAATAAGCACAGATTTGAATACAATAGATTGAGGCCAACGTGAGTATTCTGTTTTCGATCCAAGCGCGGCGATGTTCGTAATTCCTACCTGTTAGCTCATCTTTACCGCATAAAAAGGAGCGTCGAACACAGCGAGAAACGCAGTGATAATAGGGAGTAATCTCTGGGCAAATGAGTTGGGAACGCGCTGTCGTCATGGCTATTCAGTTGAGATAAATAAATCTCATGCTGCCTAACAAACAGGGCTCAGACGAACCGTTGGACGTCAAATTTCGAGTGATATCAGTTTGTTTACATCTTTGGTTTATGTTGATTACATTTAAAGTGTGATCTGGTGTGTCTGATTAACTGTTATTATGCGTGTCCTTTAAAAAACATCTTTTAAAAAAGAGTGTTTTAAAACATAACCGCAATAACTGAAAACTGGCTATTTACAGTGATTATGGCGATAATCAAGGACTTAAACACTAAAAGTAGTATTGTGGAGACGGTATTGAGTATTCATTTTTTATTGGGTGGTGCACGTAGCGGTAAATCAAGTTATGCAGAGGCGTTAGCTTTTGCGCAATGGCAAAAGCAGGGCGGGACATTACATTATATTGCGACTGCAACACCTTTTGATGATGAAATGAGGCATCGAATTGAAATGCATCAAGAGCGTCGTGGCTGTGAATGGTCTAATCACGAGTGTCCTCGTAAATTATCCGATAAGCTCACGGAATTTTCGAGTCAGGATATAGTGTTAATTGACTGTTTAACCTTATGGCTCAATAACGTTATTTATAATGATGGCGACACAGCAACGCCAGAAATGATAGAGCAAGAAGTTAAAACATTAGCGTCAGCTTTAAGTGTGTGTCCTGCAAAAGTGTATTGTGTATCAAATGAAGTTGGCTTGGGGATTATTCCCCTTGGTGAGGTGACTCGATTGTATGTAGACCATGCTGGTTGGATGAATCAAGCTGTCGCGAAAGTTGCCCAAGAGGTTACTTTTATGGCTGCAGGCTTACCTATGGTTTTAAAAAACAAGCAATAGGTGAATAGTTATGGCCCAAACGATCAACTTTTATCTGATTCGACATGGTAAAACTCTTAATCCATCAGCACTGAATGGTCGTACTGATGTGGAAGTTGCCCCAAATATTCAAGAACATATCGCTACTTGTTTGAATAAATACTCATTTGAAAATATTATTTCTTCCCCACTAAGGCGCTGTTGCGACGTAGCAAAAAGGCTACAACAGCTATCAATGAAACCTTTAGTTATTGCTCCGGAATTTCAAGAACTTGATTTCGGGACGTTTGACGGTGTTGATTATGATCGTCTAGGAGATGACTGGTCGATTTTAGAACGTTTTTGGCAAGACCCTGCCAATCATCCTTTACCCGACTCTGAGCCCATTTCTACTGGATACCATAGAGTGATTCAAGAGTGGCAGCGATGCGTAGCCGCAGCGACGCAAGATACGATGATCATTACTCATGGAGGGACGATACGTTTTATTTTGGCTTATTTGCTTGGCGCAGATTATACCGATTCAAAATGGTATAGCGTGTTACAGATAGCTAACCAAAGTGTCACGCATGTACAGCTGCTGCGTTATGATGAGCAGAACTATTTTACTGTTAAATCCATTGGCTTAGCTCTGCCTGAACTTGGTGCTTAACGCGACTGTCCTTTTAAGTTGGCGCTTAACTTGAGGTGTGTGTCCTCATTAATAACTTAAGGTGTGTGTCTTCATTAACGGACACCGCCTGTAATCAGATGTTGGTAATGCATGCTGTGGTAGAAGCCGAGAATATCGAGGTTTTTAATTTGCGCGACCACTTTTTCAATATCGTGACGATGCTCGTCGTACAATAAACCAATCACACTGCCGCTATGAGCAAGGTTCACACCGTATAATCCTTGGCGCTCAACAATGTCGAGCAGTGAATAGAATAAGGGTTTAGGCAGTATTTTCTGACTTTCAATCGCACTCAATGTTGCTGCTTCACCCAGCAGTGCTTTGTCTTGTTCATCAATCGCATTTTTGAGCAGGCGGTGGGCTTTATCGAGTTGGTTGGCGGAAGATTGTAATTTTTCAAAACGCTTCATGCGGTGATAGTCCGCTGTTTCTAGATTGATTGAGCTTTCGAGCACTAATACATTCATCGAATCAATGGTTCCTAGCGACTCAATAATCTCACCATTGTTGTGATCAAACAGTGTCAGAGTATCGAATATGGTGCCATCGGTTGGTTCTAAACGGGTACACAAATGAGCTAAATCCGTTTGATTTAGCTCCTGCCCAAAATATCGAGCGGTGGCCATGATAGTGGCGGCAACGTCCGCTGTGCTGCTAGCCATGCCCTTGGCTTTAGGTATGTTTGAGCTGATATGAAGTGTCAGGTTATCTGCTGCATCAGTGGGTTGCTGCAAAAAGTCTAATGTGATTGTAAAGGCCTTTTGCGCCATATGATGAGCGTTATTGGTCTGAGAGTTATCATCAGTGACTTCAGCAGTTGAAAACCAGTCGATCGGACAGGAAACGAGCTTTTCACCCCCTTCAATCCAACCTTGGATTAATTCACCACAAGACGCAGGGCAGGTCGCTTTAGTCATGATTAAGTACCTCTTTTAGTGCGGCGATCAATTTCAAGTTATCTGAATGAGATTTAATCGCCACACGATAGTATTGATGATTAAGCGCAGGATAATTCGCACAACTACGAATTAAAATCCCATACTGCATCAGCTCTTCTTGTAGCTTACTATCAGGGACTTTATGTTTAAAGAATAAATAGTTAGCGCTAGGAGGGGAGCACTCTAATGCAGAGAATTGGTTGAGCTCTTGCCACATGAATTCTTGTTGCTGAGTTAGCCATAGGTGGGTGTGTTCAACGTATTTTTGATCGCGGAAAAGGTATTCACCGGCGGTTGCAGCCAACGCATTAATTGTCCAAGGTTCGCGCAGATCGCGCATTCCATCAAGAACAGCTTCATTTGCTGACACCATGTATCCTAAACGTAATCCTGGCAGCGCATAAAACTTAGTCAATGAACGTAATATATACAGGTGCGGGTAATCGTTTAAACATTCGATAAGACTTTGACGCTCAGGAATAAAATCAATGAAGGATTCGTCGATAAATAAGGCGATATCATACTCTTCACAGCGCTCGACTATCTGAATTAACAATTCAAGTTCTGGAATTAATCCAGTTGGATTATTTGGCGTACACAAAAATAAGCAATCGTATTCTGGGGACAAGGCGTCAAGAAATTGCACTGTAAGAGCAAAGCCGGTTTTTTCATCTAAAGAGTATTGGGTGATTTCACATCCATCGCGTGTTAATGCTCGGCGATATTCACCAAAAGTAGGTTCAACTATCAGTGCATGTTGTGGTTGCTGCTGCTGTACCCATAGAAAAATAAGTTCGGTTGCACCATTACCTGCAACGACATTATGAGGGGGGAGTTGATGATGTTGTGCTAATGCTTGATGAAGATCTTGATAATCAATATCGGGATAGACCTCTAAGCGATCTAAATGGACCGTTAATATATCGCGCAAAAATGGTGGCATTCCGAGTGGATTTATATTTGCACTGAAATCGGTAATATCAGCAGGAGCAAGACCATACTGCTCTGCCATTTGAAGCACGTTACCACCATGTTGCCCGCTTTTGGCCATGATTAATTCCCAGAGTAATGTTGTGTTGTTATATCAGTGATACTTAAGCATGACATTGAGCTAAGTATCATTTAGTGTCGTATTAATGTAACCGTCTTACAGTGAATATTCGACGGCTGGGTTATTATGAGTTAGCTGTTGTTCAATAATTACTTGATTCGTCGCTGTAAATTCTAAAATACTGTGTTTAGCAGCTACTTGTCCAATCACAATTAATGCAGGAGAGCGTAAATTTTTTTGTTTGACCTCCTGTGCAAGATTCGCAATATCACTGACGATCACTTCTTGGTTCGCACAGGCAGCATATCGTACGACGGCTGCAGGTGTGTCTGCTGATTTTCCATGTTCGATAAGCGCAGCACATATGGCTTCGATTTGGCTCATTCCCATTAAAATCACCAAGGTACCGTCAAGTCGGGCGTATTGCGGCCAATCAACAGGATCTTTACCGGCACGTAAATGTCCCGTTACGACATGAAAGGAAGCGGCGCAGTCTCGATGGGTAACAGGAATACCAGCGTATGCAAGGCCACCAATTGCAGAAGTAATTCCTGGAACCACCTCGAATGCAATGGAATGTTCATACAACGCTTCAGCTTCTTCGCCACCGCGACCAAATACGTAAGGATCACCACCTTTTAAGCGAACGACTTTTTTACCCAATTTGGCGTGTTCAATGAGCAGTTGATTAATCTCATCTTGGGGAATGGGGTGATAGTTAGGCTGTTTTCCCACATTAATTTTACAGCAAGCAGGGCTTGCTTCTTCAATGAGCTCTGGACAAACGAGGCGGTCGTAGATGAGTACATCGGCATTACGTATGCAGTTAAGGCCTTTTACTGTGATTAGCGAAGGGTCGCCAGGACCTGCGCCAACTAGCCATACTTTTCCTTTCATAGGTGTTGAGTCTCTTATCCAGTGTTATTGAAATTTATCTTCACACTAACATTGTCAAATTGGGCTTTTTTTGAGCCACGACAATAATGTGTCAGTTAAGTTAGGACCACTTTTATAATACGGTGTAACACCTAAGTTTTTGATCTATATCATGGTTGATATCCATCTTTATTAATATGGTGGCACTTCAATCTTGTGTAACAGTGAATCGAGATTGACATTATTGATGGTAAACAATGATATCCAATGCGTTGCAGGTAGATATTATCGATGTGTCTAGCAGGACACACGTATTAAGCAAATTGTAAATATACGTGCTACAAGTTCCACCTTAGCAAGGTAAAACGTATGAGCATAGGTTATGATGGAGGCCTGTAATAACCGATTAAATAATCAGTTGTCACAGTAATTTGACAATAAAAGTAAGACAGTAATGCGCATGATAATTCATGCACCGGAAGTGAGGTGAAAATCCTCCGCAGCCCCCGCTGCTGTAATGCTGACAATTTGGTAAAACCACTGTTAAGTCATCCAAACTTAATGGGAAGGACCAATGAGAATGACGCTAAGCCAGAAGACGAATTACTGCCTGTTCCAAGACTCATACAGAGGCACTTCGGTGGGAAGTGGTTGGAAATGAACACGGGATATGTCCGTGGCCGTTTGCACACCCGTTCTCTTTTCAAGGGATACTCACTCAGTGCTTCACCCAAAATTGATATCTAGTGGTGAAGAAATGAAAGCATTTGTCGTAGCCGGCACAAACAGTGGATGTGGGAAGACCACAATCACATTAGGACTTCTTAAGGCACTTACGCAGCGTAAGCTTGCGGTGCAGCCATATAAAGTCGGCCCAGATTATATCGATACTGCATGGCACACGAAGGTGTCTGGTGTAGCATCGCGCAATCTTGATGCCTTTATGTTATCCAGCAACACTTTGCACAATGTATTTACCAGCCACACTCAGCAAGCAGATATCGCCGTGATTGAAGGCGTGATGGGGTTATACGACGGCTATGGTACCGATCCACACTATTGCAGTACGGCGGGACTGGCGCGAGATCTGCAGTTACCTGTGATTTTAGTTGTTGATGGCCGCGCTGTATCTACCTCAGCGGCAGCGACTGTGATGGGGTTTCAACATTTTGACCCTGATTTAAACATCGCTGGCGTCATTTTCAATAACGTCAATTCTGAGAGTCATCTTGACCTCATTCGCCAAGCGGTAGAAAAATATTGTGACGTTCCAGTTCTCGGTCGCTTACCCAAGTTGCCACAAATAGAGTTGCCTTCTCGGCATTTAGGTTTATTAACCGCTCAGGAGTCAGCCAAATTCGATCCTCATTGGCAAACGTTAGGTGAGGCGATTGAAGAGCATATCGATATTGATGCATTGCTTCAGATGAGCGAACTTGATGCGACGTCGTATACGCCGCAGGCGATTCCATCTCCAGTAGAGACATCATGGGGAGCAGGGCTGCGTGTCGCCGTTGCTCTCGACAACGCGTTTAACTTCTATTACCAAGATAATTTAGACTTACTGAAAGCCAGTGGTTTGGACATCGTTCCTTTTAGCCCGCTGACTGACGCGTGTGTCCCTGATTGTGACTGCGTGTATATCGGCGGCGGGTACCCAGAATCTTACGGTAAAGAGCTGGCCGCTAATCAAACCATGCGCGATTCACTGCAAGCACTTCATCGAGCGGGTACGCCAATTTATGCCGAGTGTGGCGGTTTGATGTATTTGGGCGATGCACTAACAGATACTGACGGCGAACGCCATGAAATGGTGGGCATTTTGTCGGGCGAGAGTCAGATGACCAAATCGCTCAAGCGCTTTGGTTATTGTTTTGCGCGGGCAACCCAAGACACCTTGTTAGTCTCTGAAAATCAGGTGTTACGTGGTCACGAATTTCATTACTCAGAATTTAATACTGAATTAGATCCAGTCTTCGATATGACCAAAGAGCGCGATGGCGACATCATTGCTCAGTGGGGTGGTGGCTATCAAGTGGGCAATACTTTCGCGACTTATTTACATCTTCATTTTGCGCAGAATCCAGACATTCTACGTCATTGGTTGGCCACAGCGAGGCAAGCACAATGAGCCTATTTCTTATTTGGCTAGCATTTGTTGTCGATTGGCTGGTGGGCGATCCACCCAACTGGCCTCATCCGATTCGTTGGATCGGTTCATCGATCAGCCGTATGGAAAAAGGGTTACGTCGTTTAGGTGAAAAACCACAATGGCTAAAAATAGCGGGAGTCTTATTGTGGGTTGTGATTGTTGGCGGCAGTTATGTCGTGGTCGAAAGCGTTTTGGTGGCAAGTTACCACTGGCACTGGACCATTGGTCGTGTGACTGAATTATGGCTGACCGTCACTGTTTTAGCCGGTAAATGCCTAAAAGATTGCGCGTTAGCGGTAATGAAGCCGCTTAAACAGCAAGATATTGGTGAGAGCCGCATTCAACTCTCATACATTGTTGGTCGTGATACCAGTCAACTTGAGGAGCCACAAATTACCCGAGCGACGGTTGAAACCGTTGCGGAAAACACCATTGATGGCGTCATTGCGCCACTGTTTTATCTTTTTATTGGCGGTGTGCCATTGGCTATGGCTTACAAAGCAGTCAATACCCTCGATTCCATGGTGGGATACAAAAACGAGCGCTATCAAGATTTAGGATGGTTTTCAGCGAAAGCGGATGATCTGTTTAACTGGATTCCAGCCCGGTTAGGGTGGTTGTTATTTACTTTTGCCGCGTGGTGTTTACGTCTTGATTGGCAAAGTGCTCTACACATCGGTTGGCGTGACCGCCGCCAGCATAAAAGCCCCAATGCAGCTTGGTCTGAAGCGACCGTCGCGGGTGCTCTAGGCATTCAGCTAGGTGGCCCTAACCGTTATTTTGGCCAATGGGTCGAGAAACCTTGGCTGGGAGATAAAAAGCGTGAGATTACCCCAAACGACATCGTTCTAACCAATCGTATGATGTTCATTGCTTCAAGCGCTGCTTTAGTCCTGTTTACTGTTATTTATTTGATGATTCATTAGGAATTACTATGACCTTTATCCAACAACCGCAACTGATTGAAAGTACGAGCTTTGAGATCATTGATGGCATTATCGCAGACGATTTTCCGAATTTTACCTATGAGAGTGAATTACAGAAAAAGATCATCACTCGTGCTATTCACACAACGGCGGATTTTGATTGGTTAGAGATATTAGCGTTTTCTTCGGATGTATTAGCAAAGTTGCAACACGCCATTCTATCGGGATGTACTCTGATTACTGATACCACGATGGCAATGTCGGGCATTAATAAACGACTTTTGAAGCAGTTTGGTTGTGAAATTGAGTGCTATATCGCTGATCCTGAAGTGGCGGAGCGTGCCAAAGCACAAGGTATGACTCGTTCTATGGTTGCCGTTGATAAGGCGGTAGAACTTGATGGTGAAAAAGTATTTGTGTTTGGCAACGCTCCAACGGCGCTGTTCCAATTGCTTAAACATCAAGGCCGTTTTGCTGAGGGGGAATTACCTGTAGCGATTGGTGTGCCAGTGGGTTTTGTTGGCGCGGCGGAATCAAAACAAGCGTTACACGAAAGTGCCTTCCCACACATTGCTGCATTGGGCCGTAAAGGGGGCAGTAATGTCGCGGCTGCGATCATTAATGCAGTGTTGTATCACTTGCGTGACCAGCAAGATGCGTAGTCATTACCAGATTTTAAGAGTACTTAATGATGGATAGTGAGCAAACGACAAATTCCCAAGCAATCCAAGATGGCCAAACTGAGAGAACGTCCATCGCTGGGCAAGTATCACCCAGTGAGAACGTGGTGTGGCATCGCGGTAAATTATACCGTAAGGGATACACCACCGGATCTTGCGCCACGGCCGCGGCAAAGGTGGCGGCTTTGATGGTGCGTCGGCAACAACTGATTTATCAAGTGTCCATTGTCACTCCTTCCGGCGTAACGTTGAATTTGAACGTAGAAGACCCGTCCATTGAAGGTCAGGAGGCGGTCGCGGCTATCCGCAAAGATGGTGGCGATGATGTGGATGCCACACACGACATGCTGATTTATGCGCGTGTGTCCTTGCAAGATGAGCATAACGATATCGTAATAACGGGGGGCCAAGGCGTTGGTGTCGTGACTCAAAAAGGCGTTGGTTTACCCATTGGCGAAGCGGCGATCAATAAAACGCCCCGCCATACCATAGAGCAAGAAGTGCGTGATGTGATTGGCCCCAATCAGGGCGCTGTGATCGAAATTTTTGCCCCAGAAGGGGAAGAACGCGCCCTTAAAACGTATAACGGTAAACTTGGTATTCAGGGTGGCATTTCCATTATTGGTACTACCGGTATTGTCACGCCAATGTCGGAAGAGAGCTGGAAACGCTCGCTGGCTATTGAGCTTGAACAAAAACGAGCACAGGGTTTAGAGACTGTGATTTTTGTACCGGGTAATCATGGTGAGCGTTTTGTGACCGAACAGCTCCATATGAACGCTGATTGGGTGGTTAACATGAGTAACTTTGTCGGCTATATGCTGCAAGAGGCGACCCGATTGCAATTTAAACGAGTTGTGATGGTGGGGCATTTAGGTAAGTTGATCAAAGTGGCTGCTGGCGTATTTCATACCCATTCCCATGTGGCGGATGCCCGTATGGAAACGTTAGTGACTCACCTGGCACTACTGGGAGCTGATAACGCGCTGCTGCAAGCCGTATTCCGTTGTCCAACGACCGAAGCGGCAATGGAGCTCATCTCGGAGCAACATTTCGAGCATGTCTACGATCATATTGCTCATGCGATTGTTGAAAAAGTGCGTTACATGCTGCGTTATGCCAATCAAGCCCCCCAATGCGATGTCGTGCTGTTTTCTTACGATAATGTGGTGTTAGGCAGTAATCGTCCGCCACAAGAGATAGCTGAGGTAGACCAATGATCAGTGTGATTGGTATGGGCCCGGGTGATGAGCGTTTAATCAGTGTCGCAGCACAGCAACTCATTGAAAGTGCCGATATCTTAGTCGGTTGGCGCCGTCTACTGAGTCAGTTTGAACATCATCCTGCGCAAAAATACCAAATGGGCGTGGATATTGACGCCACGTTGCAGTGGCTGAGAGAGCAGAATCAATCTCTCGATAAACATACGCCTAACATTGTGGTATTGGCGTCGGGCGATCCGATGCTATTTGGTATCGGTAAGCGTATTGCAGAGGCCTTTGCGCCAGAAGAACGCCAGATAGTACCGGGGATAAGTTCGGTACAAACCTTATTTAGTGCTGTGGGGATTGATATGAATGATGTGTATATCACCAGCAGCCACGGCAAACAGCCCAATTTTGATTTTATCTTCCTACACGACAAAGTGGCTTTGGTGACAGACAAAAAGATAGGTCCTTACCAAATCGCTCAACAACTTATCCAGCGCGGATTACATCGCACCCTGATTATCGGGGAAAATTTAGGTTATCCGCAGCAACAGATTTCTGTACTGGCTCCAGAGCAAGTACAAGCCGAATATGAAATGAATGTGGTGGTAATACTCAATGAAAGACAGTGAATTTTTACGAGGCGAAAGTGTTCCTATGACCAAACGTGAGGTGAGGTCTGTGGTGTTAGAACGCCTTGAGTTGCATCGCGCCAGTCGCTTTGTTGATGTGGGGGCGGGTACTGGGAGTGTTGCTATTGAAGCGGCGATTCGCCATCCCAATCTCAATATCTTAGCCATTGAGAAAAAACCTCAGGCATTAGATTTAATTAACGATAACTGCCGTAAATTTGGCTGTGAACAAATTCGCATCGTAAATGAAACTGCACCGTGTGAAATCACCGGGCATGTGGACGCGATTTTTATCGGTGGCAGTGGCGGTAATTTAACCGATATTATCGATTGGGCACTTGAACACTTGGTGGCGAATGGACGTTTGGTGTTGAGCTTCATTCTACAAGATAACCTTAGCGAGGCTTTGCAACATATTGAGCAATGCGAGGTGCACGATGTGGAATGTGTGCAGCTATTGGTATCGAACAAAGCAAAATTAGGTAAGGGGTATTACTTCAAACCGAATAATCCAACCTTTGTTCTGTCATGTCAAAAAGGCAAGGGAGAATAACCATGTTCGATGCATCTCTAGTCTATTTTGTTGGCGCAGGGCCTGGCGATCCTGAGTTAATTACTCTAAAAGGCTACAAAATTCTGAGCCAAGCCGATGTGGTGATTTACGCAGGTTCTCTCATCAATAAAGAGCTCCTAGAATATTGTAAAGATGGGGCAGAGTGCCACGACAGTGCTTACCTGCACTTAGACCAAATCACGGAGTTAATGGTAAACGGTGTCAAAAATGGCAAGCTGGTGGTGCGTTTGCAAACCGGCGATTTGTCCCTGTATGGCTCCATTCGTGAACAAGGCGAAGAGCTAGCAAAACACAACATCGGATTTCGCTCAGTAGCGGGTGTGTCCTCGTTCCTTGGCGCCGCTTCCGAATTGGGTATTGAATATACCGTACCTGAAGTTTCGCAAAGCTTAGTGATTACGCGTATGGCGGGTCGCACGCCAACACCAGAACTAGAATCGATTGAGCGTTTTGCCGCGCACCAAACCTCGATGGCGATTTTCTTGTCTGTCCAAGGCATCAATCAGGTCATCGCGCAGCTCAGCAAAGGCGGGTATCCCGACGATACCCCTGTCGCGGTCGTCTACAAAGCCACGTGGGAAGATTGCCAGATTATTCGCGGTGATTTAACCACGATTGCCGACAAAGTTACTAAAGCGGGCATTCGCAAAACAGCGCTGATCCTTGTCGGGAAATTCCTCGGGGAAGAATATCACTACTCAAAGCTATATGACGCGGAATTCAGTCATGAGTATCGTTGATCCCCCGCGAGTGTCTCTATTTTCACTTACCCCTGGTGGGCAGGTGTTGGCCGACAAAATCCATGCATTGTGGCCGGTCACTTGCTACTGCGCGGAAAAATATCAAAAAGATCATTTTAGAGCCTTTGAAGGCTCGTTTGCGAACTCGTTACGCCTCGCTTTTTCTCGTGATGAAGCGATTATTGTCATCGGTGCTTGTGGCATTGTCGTGCGCACCATTGCGCCTTTAGTACAAGACAAACTCCATGACCCAGCGGTATTGGTGATGGATGAAAAAGCGCAGCACGTTATCAGCTTACTTTCTGGGCATATTGGTGGGGCAAATCAACTGGCTTGTCAATTAGCTGCTCGTGTTGGAGCTACTCCGGTAATTACCACAGCGACTGATGTCAATCAGGTGTGCGCGATTGATGTGTTAGCCAAGCGAGTCAACGGGACGATAGAGCATTTCCGAGACGCAATTAAAACGCTGAATCAGGCGTTAGTGAGTGGTGAAAGCGTCGGCTTGTACTGCGATCCCGATACATTGGAGTTAACCGGAATCGACCTCGCTAACGAGGACACACGCGGTATCGAACTGTTATCGCTTGAGCAAATTGATCGGCATCATTGTCAGTATGTGATTGAATTATCGATGAAACCAAATGTGCATAATTGGCATACTGAGACATTTCATCTGATACCACGCCGTATTATTGTCGGCATGGGATGCCGTAAAGATCTTCAACCGCAACTGATGGCGCAAACATTTTCATCGTTATTGGATTCGCATCATTGGCACCCATTGGCCGTGGCACAATTTGCCAGTATTGACGTTAAGCGCAATGAAACGGCCATGCTCAATTTAACCGAGCAATACCAAGCACCAATTGAATTTTTCAGCGCGAGTGAACTTTCTGCATCTGGTTGGAGTGGGCCTGAGTCCGAATTCGTTAAAAAAACCGTGGGGGTTGGCGCCGTTTCTCAACCTGCTGCATGGCTGCTTAGCCAAGGGAATTTAATTGGAGAAACGGTGAAACAGCAAGGCATGACCTTTACCTTTGGAGTACAAAAAATATGTTATACGTCGTAGGCATAGGCCCTGGTGGCTTGGACATGATGACTTTTGAAGCGCGCCGCGCCATTGAAGAGTCTGATGTGATTGTCGGCTACAAAACTTACACCCATTTGATGAAAGCGATCATCGGCGATAAAACTGTGATCAAAACAGGAATGTGTAAAGAGATTGAGCGTTGCACAACGGCACTGGAATTGGCTCAGGAAGGTAAAAATGTTGCGATCATCAGCAGCGGTGATGCCGGTATTTACGGCATGGCGGGGCTGATTCTAGAGATGGTTACTCAGCAAAAGTGGGATGTCGAAGTTAAGGTGATTCCCGGTATGACCGCCAGTATTGCAGCAGGCTCGGTTCTGGGCGCACCGCTAATGCACGATTTTTGTCATATCAGTTTGAGTGATTTGCTGACGCCATGGGAAGTGATAGAAAAACGAGTCAAAGCGGCAGCAGAAGCGGATTTTGTCGTCTGTTTTTACAACCCACGTAGTCGTGGTCGTAAAGGTCATTTAAAACGTGCATTTGAATTAATGGCGCCCTTTACGGATCCAAAAACACCGGTAGGTATCGTTAAAGAAGCAGGGCGTCGTAAACAAGAAAAATGGATTACTACGCTTGCAGAAATGGATTTTGAACTGGTCGATATGCGCACATTAGTGATTGTCGGCAATCGCTCAACTTACATCGAAAATGGATTAATGGTGACGCCACGAGGATACCAATTGTGAGTAATGACGGGCCTTGCCAAGCGATGGTTAACGCGACTGTCCCGCTAAGCGCTTCTGCCACGGAGGCTGATTTAAACGCGTGTGTCCCCGTAACGGATGCCGAAAAAGGTTCGGGTGTTGAAGCGTGTGTCCCCGTAAAAAATGGCCGTGTGTTGGTGTTTGGCGGAACGTCGGATTCAATGGCGCTGTGTGGTGAGTTGGAAAAGGCTGAGGTGAATTACAGCTTTTCAGTTGCTACAGAAGCTGGGCGGCAGATGGCTCAGGGCATTAAAGGTGAACTATTGGTCGGGCGTATGGATGTCGAGCAAATGCGTCACTGGATGCAGGATAATCGTATTTCATTGGTGATAGATGCTGCCCATCCTTATGCGCAAGAACTGCGGCAAAATGTGATGACTGCGTGTCATGCTATCAATCTGCCATTAGTGCGTTTTGAACGTAAAAGTGAGTCGTTTACTCATCCGTTATTAATGGATGCGACCTCGGTGGATGATGCTTGCAAGAAAATCAAGCAAAGCGGATGGCACAAAGTGATGCTAACCACTGGTAGTAAAGACTTAGCCACGTTTTGTGAGCAGTTACCCGAGCAACATATTATCGCGCGTGTCCTGCCAACGGCAGAAGTGTTGGCTCAGTGTGAAGCGTTGGGATTAGGCATTGATCATATTGTGGCGATGAAAGGCCCATTTAGTCGAGCGCTTAATCAGGCGTTATATGCGTCATTGTTGCCTGATGTAATGGTGACTAAAGAGTCCGGCCAAGCGGGAGGATTTCTCGATAAAGTCCAGCCCTGCGTGGAGCAAGGCATTCCATGTATTGTTATTTCTCGCCCTAAACCTGTGTTGGTGGGCGAGTATTGTAAAATTATTCAAGACATAACCGCGTGTAGCGAATGGCTGCAGCGTGGCATCGGCAATTAGGACCGATATGATGAAAAAAGCCCTATTAGTGATCAGTTTTGGCACCAGTTACCCCGAAGCGTTAGAAAAAAACATTGTTGCCTGTGAACAAACCTTAGCAGCTGCGCACCCTGATCGTGATTGTTTCCGCGCGTTTACGTCCTACATGATCATTAAAAAACTCGCTCGCCGTGACAATTTGCACATCAATAACCCGCAACAAGCGTTGCAAGCGCTTTATGAGCAAGGTTATGAGGATGTATTAGTTCAATCGCTGCATATCATTAATGGTGATGAATACGAGAAAGTCGCGACACAAGTCAATGCGTATCAAGACAAATTCACACGTCTGGATTTTGGTCAGCCATTATTAACTTCCCATGCAGATTACGAACAGCTGATCACCGCATTGGAGCATCAATGTCCAACGCTGCAAAGTGTTGAGCGCCTGGTGCTTATGGGTCATGGCACTACTCACTATACATTTTCTACTTATGCTTGCTTAGACCATATGCTGACGGCAAAAGGATTACCGATGATGGTCGGCGCGGTAGAAAGTTATCCTGAAATCGATACATTGATCGATCGCTTAAAAGCACAAAACGTGAAGAAAGCATACCTGATGCCGCTGATGTTGGTCGCTGGCGATCATGCCATTAATGATATGGCGTCAGACGAAGAGGATTCGTGGAAAACTCAGCTTATCGAAGCGGGGATTGAGGCGATGCCGATTGTCCAAGGCTTGGGTGAAAACCCACTCATTCGTGACATGTTTGTCCAGCATCTCGCCGATGCTATCACTGATGCGCAGGAGGCGGCGTAATGGCAGGTAAGTTATATGCAATTGGTACGGGCCCTGGTGCAAGCGATTTAATCACGGTTCGTGCGGCGCGTTTGCTAGAAACGTTAGACGTACTCTACGCACCCGCCGGGAAAAAAGGTGGCGACAGCTTGGCGCTATCGATTGTACGCGAATACTTGGGTGAACAAGTGGTGATTGAAGAACGTCATTTCCCTATGACGGCGGATGCGGGTGAAAAGCAGGCGGTATGGGATCAAGTGGCTGCCGATATTGAACAAGATGTGCAAGCGGGGAAACAAGTCGGGTTTGTTACGCTTGGCGACAGTATGCTGTTCAGTACTTGGGTATTTTTGCTTGCACGTTTGCAAGGCAAAGTGTTGGCGGATGGATCACCGTTGGATATGGAAATGATTCCGGGCATTTCTTCTTATTCATGCATTGCTTCTGCAGCCCAATTCCCTCTGGCAATGGAACAACAATCAATGGCGGTGATGTCGTGCACGGCTGAACCTGATGTGTTAAGTGCTGCTTTGCAAAATCACGAATGTGTGGTGTTAATGAAAGTATATGGTCGATTCAATCAAATTCGGTCTTTATTAGCTGAGCTTGGGTTACTAAAGCATGCGGTATTGATGGCAAACGCATCAATGGCAACAGAAATCACCTATCGAGACTTGGCAAGTGTTGATGAGCAGGCTAAGTTACCGTACTTTTCGACTATCGTCGTTAACCGAGCGTGGAATGCATAATCGCAATGAACGCCAATACTGAGCTAATAATGGAAGGTAAAGAATGAGCCGAGCAATCATGATTCAGGGGACGGCATCGGATGTGGGTAAAAGCATATTAGTGGCTGGACTATGTCGGATATTGCAGCGAAAAGGTGACAGGGTCACTCCGTTTAAAGCTCAGAATATGGCGTTAAATTCCGGTATCACTCGCTCCGGTGAAGAAATGGGACGTGCGCAAATCTTTCAGGCCGAAGCGGCGGGGATTGAGCCAGATGTGCGCATGAATCCAGTATTGCTTAAACCGACAGGAGAGCGACGTTCTCAGGTTATTATCATGGGTAAAGTATTCGATAACATGGAAGCGGTAACTTACCATGAATACAAACCCAAGTTGCAGCAACAAGTCTTTCAAGCCTTCAGTTCGTTAGCGCGCGACTTCGATACCATTGTGCTTGAAGGGGCAGGTAGCCCAGCAGAAATTAATCTGCGCGATCGCGATATCGTGAATATGGGGATGGCAGAACTTGTGAATGCGCCAGTTATTTTGGTCGCCGATATTGATCGCGGTGGTGTTTTCGCTTCTATTTACGGGACGATCGAATTGCTTAGACCAGAAGAAAAGCGTCGCGTGAAAGGGGTCATCATCAATAAATTCCGTGGTGATGTCGCGTTATTAGAATCGGGTCTGAAACAGATTGAAAAACTCACTGGGGTTCCTGTCATTGGGGTTGTACCGTACCTTGATGTGGATTTAGAAGAAGAAGATGGTGTTGCGCTGCAGCCAGAGAAATTGCGCCACCAATTAGGTATTCATCACGCTCAAGATAAACTTGATATTGCCGTAGTAAGCTTGCCGCGGATCTCTAATTTTACCGATTTCAATGCGTTGGCTGCGCAGCCAGATGTGCAGTTACGTTATGTGCAGCACCCAGGTCAACTGGGTCAACCCGATTTAGTGATTTTGCCAGGCAGTAAAAACACGCTCGCTGATTTGGCGCATCTTAATCAAATTGGTATGAGTGATGCGATTGTCGCACTTGCTAATCATCACACACCTGTTTTGGGCGTTTGTGGTGGTTACCAAATGCTCGGGCATACCATTATTGATGGGGTTGAATCCGGCATCGATTCCATGCCTGGTCTTGGTTTATTAGATTGTGTCACGCAGTTTAAGCAAGACAAACACGCGACTCAGGTCGTGGCACAGACGTTAAAAGGTCACGGTTTCTTTAATGGTATTTCCCACTCTATTTCAGGTTACGAAATCCATATGGGAGAAACCGAACTTGGCCCTGATGCCCGTCCATTTATTCAAATAGAGCAACGTAATAGTGACAATGTCACGCTAAATGATGGGGCGATTAACCTAAGTGGTCATGTTGCTGGCACCTATATTCATGGTCTGTTTGATGATGGTGCTTACACGCGTTATTTACTGAATCATTTACGGGTTAACAAAGGGTTAGAGCCGCTTGCTGATGATGTATTTGACTATTCCCAATACAAACGCGAACAATTTGACCTTCTGGCTGTCGAATTAGAAAAAGTCCTTGATATGGAAGCCATTTACCGCATCATGGATGATTTCACATTGACACTGGCAAAGGATATTGAAGCATGAAACTGTTTTTCGCGACCTTGCAATTTATGAGTCGCTTGCCTGTTCCGCAACATTGGACTGAAGGCTTCGAGTTTAAAGAATCATACAAAGGCATTGTTTTTTTCCCGTGGATTGGGGTGATCCTTGGTGCGCTTGGTGCCTTTTTCACCCATGTTGCACTCACTTGGTTACATCTGGGTCCATTTATCGCCGCAGTGATTTATGTGCTAACTCTTGCGATCGCAACAGGGGGATTACATCTTGATGGTCTCGCCGATACCTGCGACGGTATTTTTTCTGCTCGGGTGCGCGAGCGGATGTTAGAGATCATGAAAGATAGCCGCATCGGGACTCATGGTGCATTGGCGTTGATTTTTGTTCTGGTGTTGAAAGTGGTTGTGGTTGCGCAGTTGTTAACCCAAGCGCCGCAAATGGCGTTTAGTGTGTTGATTGCCGCACCAGCTCTTAGTCGTGCTTTGATGACCGTTCTTATGTATAACCAGCCTTATGCGCGTGAAAATGGCTTAGGTAATGTATTTATTGGTAAAATTACTCGTCAACATTTCTGGATTACGCTCGTCGTAGGATTAATTTTAGTGTGTTGGGCTGTGGGCGGCATAGGTATTGCAGTATTTATCGTGGCTTACTTGTTCAGTTTGGGGTATCGCCAATATGTTCATCACTACTTAGGTGGACAGACTGGTGACACACTTGGAGCAGGTAATGAATTGTTTGAAGTCATAGTTTTACTGATTGTTGCGAGTATGATTGGCGTATAACGTCTTAGTCGTAACACGACGTAGTTCTTAGGAGAATCGCTAATGACGTCACTAACCACGTTAGCGCAAAGTATTATCCCGGTTGATGATGAAGTTCGCACACTAGCAGAACATCATGTATCAAGACTGTTCAAACCTGTAGGCAGTTTAGGTCAATTAGAACAACTGGCTTGCCAGTTATCGGCAATTTATCGCACCACGCACTGGGACATCGGACCCAAAAAAATCTTTGTCATGGGGGCCGATCATGGCGTTTATGAAGAAGATATCGCCGTTTCCCCGCGTGAAGTCACCGCAATTCAAGCTATTAACACGGTTAAAGGTGTGACTGGTGTGGCTGCGCTCGCATTTGCCAATCGAGTCAAAGTCGAAATGGTGGATGTGGGCATTGATAGCGATGTGTTACCCGGCGTGACGAATTTTAAAGTGGCACGCGGCTCGGGCAATATTGCTAAAGGGGCTGCGATGAGTGCTGAAGTGGCTGAAAAATTAATCGTCGATTGTGCTGACTATGTGAGCCAATGCATTGATTCTGAGGGGTTAAAAGCCATTGGTATCGGTGAATTAGGTGTTGGCAATACAACCGCCGCTGCTGCCATGGTGTGCGCGATTACCAATCAAGAACCGACCGAAGTGGTTGGTCTTGGTGCTAATTTCCCAAGTGATCGTATTGAGCACAAAATTGAGGTTGTGCGTCAGGCTCTCGACGTCAATTGTCCTAATCCAACCGATCCTATCGATATTGTCGCCAAAGTAGGTGGGTTCGATTTAGCCGGTATGACCGGGGTGATTTTAGGTGGCGCAAGTAAGCAGGTGCCGGTTGTATTAGATGGTTTTCTTTCTTATGCCGCGGCATTGTTGGCGTGTAAAATTGCACCAAATGTGTGGGATTATCTGATTCCGTCGCATCGATCTGCTGAGAAAGGGGCCTCATTAGCGCTTGAAGAACTGCAACTAAAACCTTTTATCGATATGGAAATGCGTTTGGGTGAAGGTTCTGGCGCAGTGCTTGCCATGCCTTTTATTGATGCGGCGCATGCCATGTATAACCGAATGGCAAAAATGGAAGATAATGGCCTAGAGCTACCTAAACCGTTATAAACTTTTTTTTGTATGTTTCATATGCAAGGCCGAATCATTAGATTCGGCCTTGTTAGTTGTTGAGTAAAGAAACTTAACACTGTGCTTTAGCTAATTTTTTGCATGGCTGCAGCAGGTAAGCTCTCTTCTTTCGCGGCTCGGCGTTCTAAATCAGATTCTGTTTTTGCTTTTGGATTTGGCAGAATGATACTCATCACGATAGCGGCAATACCGCTGGTGGTGACCGCTGAGCCGAATACACTTTGAATGACTTTTGGCATCTCTTTCATCACTTCAGGCACAAGCATAACGCCCAAGCCTAAACCAAATGAAACGGCAAGAATCATGAGGTTACGACGATCTAGCTGCTCTTGAGCAATAATTTTAACCCCAGCGGCGGCGACAGTGCCGAACATGACTAATGTCGCACCGCCTATCACGGGTTTGGGAATGGTCGTTAAGATGCCCCCAATGATAGGAAATAGGCCCAACATGAATAAAATGATGCCGACAAAGTAGCCCACATAGCGACTGGCAATGCCTGTTAAATGGATAACACTGTTATTTTGGCTAAAGGTTGTATTTGGAAATGTATTAAATACCGATGCCAATAGTGAATTAAATCCATCGCCTAAAATACCGGCTTGGATGCGTTTAAAGTAGGCTGGACCAGTAACAGGCAACTTTGTGATAAGGCAGTTGGCGGTTAAATCTCCAGTCGATTCAATGGCAGTAATGGTATAAATCACAGCAATCGGAATAAAGGCGTACCAATCAAAATCAAAACCATATTTAAACGGTACGGGAATACTCAATAAAGGTTGATTAAAAGCGTTTGTAAAATCGACCATCCCCATGATAGCCGCTGTGATATAGCCTACTAACATCCCAACTAAAATAGCAGACAGGCGCACCATAAGGTGATTAGAACGATACAAAACAATGATCACGGCCAAAACAACGCCACCTAAAATTAGATTATGCCATTGGCCAAAATCAGCAGCGCCAACACCACCGGCGAGATCGGTCATGCCCACTTTGATCAGGGAAATACCGATGGTCGTCACGACAATGCCAGTGACCACCGGCGTCACGATACGATGTAGCTTACCGATAAATTGAGACAAAATAATCTCAATAAAAGCTCCCACAAAACAAACACCAAAGATCATGGCGAGGATACCTTCTGGCCCAGCGCCCTGAGATTTAGCAAGAAACCCAGCGGCAAGCACAGAACTGAGAAACGCAAAGCTTGTACCTTGTACACAAATCATCCCAGAGCCAATTGGTCCAATTCGGCGTGCTTGAATAAAGGTACCAACCCCTGAGACAACCAGCGACATACTGATTAAATAAGGGACATGACTACCCAGTCCTAATACGCCACCGATAATGAGCGTTGGGGTAATAATTCCCACAAAGCTGGCAAGAACATGTTGTAGCCCTGCATAAATGGCAGGGCCGATAGCGGGTTTATCATCTAAGGCGTAGATCAAATCATGATCGTCGGCATTATCTACCTTGTTATTTGCTGACATAAATACTTCCTTGTATACAATATTGTTGACATTCTTTCAGGAAGAACTGTAGCAAACGATGTGCCATAAATTTTTAACCATATGGTCAAGTTAAATCAGGGGCTTAAGGACAGTGATAAAACTGACGCGAGTTATTTTCCACCGTTATGGTGCAACTGTGTGCATTTATGGGCAACGAGGCAGGTTAATAAATCGATGATTATCATCTAGTTTATGATTAACTAAGATTTGATAGATGTTACTGGGTATAAACACTTGCTCTGCTGGGAATAAGAGCAAGTGTGTTGTATTCAGTTGTTTTAATCAGCGGGATGATACTCTATCCAGTGCTCGGCAATCTCCCGACGTGATGCGATCCAAACTTTATCGTGGGATTGCACGTAATCAAGAAACTTCTTCAACGCCATAAAGCGACTTGGTTTACCCAACATACGGCAATGCATGCCAATTGACATCATTTTAGGTTTCGTTTCTCCTTCCTCATATAGGCAATCAAAATTGGCCTTGAGGTACTGGAAGAACTCTTCGCCATGACTAAAACCATAGGGTGAGGCAAAACGCATATCATTGGTGTCTAAGGTATAAGGAATGATCAAATGTGGTTTACTGGCAGTGCTATCGGGTGATGTCGTAACTGGCATCCAAAAAGGCAGGTCATCACCATAGTAATCTGAATCATAAAGTAGGCAATCTTGCTCTGCGACCAATTGACGTGTGCGAGGGGAATCGCGTCCGGTATACCAGCCCATCGGCTTTTTACCTAATAAGCGTTCGTGCAGTTCAATGGCTTGCTGCATATGAGCACGCTCTTGCTCGAGCGGCATATCTTGATAGTGAATCCATTTTAAACCGTGACAAACAACGTCGTAGTCTTGCTCTTTTATCGCCTTTACGACCTCTGGGTTGCGTTCTAGCGCAGTCGCAATACCGAAAATAGTCAGTGGTAAATCACGCTTTTTGAACTCATTTAAAATGCGCCATACGCCAGCACGTGAACCGTATTCATAGAGCGATTCCATACTCATATGGCGATCTTTATACGCTTCTGCTCCGTACATTTCTGACAGAAACGTTTCTGCGTGCTCGTCACCATGCAATACACAATTTTCGCCACCTTCTTCATAATTCAATACAAACTGAATGGCGATTTTAGCTTGATTAGGCCAGTTGGCATCGGGAACATTATCGCGGCCATAGCCAACGTAGTCACGAGGGTTACTTGGGTTCTTGCTTTGCATAGAATTTCCTTATTCTTTTACTCGACCATTCAAGTAAAGGTCGGGCGTCGTGTTGTTATTGGTGTCTGTCCTCATTAGGTTTTGAGGGTAGACATTATTCTTTGGACCAATGTTGATAGCGACCGACAAACGCTTTAGGTTTCGGGGCGGCGTAAAAACCGGATTTTGCTGTGCGCAGCCCAAGTTGATCGAGCGATTCTGCTAACTTAACGGCTGCTGCTACACCATCAATCACAGGGACGTTCAACGCACTACTTAAGCGAGCCACCAGATCGGCCATGCCCGCGCATCCGAGTACGATGGCTTCAGCGCCATCATCATTAATCGCTAATAAACATTCATGATATAACGCGGAATAAAGCGTTGAAGTCATTGATTCTAATTCTTTTACCGGAATATCGGTGGCGCGAACACTCGCACACATTTGGCTAAAGCCGTAACGATCAAGTAGGTGATGGGCTGTAGGTAAAGTACTGCTCATGGTTGTGACGACACTGAAACGGCGTGTGATTAAGCTCGCCATATGAAATGCAGCTTCAGCGATGCCAATAACGGGAACAGAGCTGAGTTCTCTCGCTGCATCTAGGCCAGGATCGCCAAAGCATGCAATGATATGGGCATCAACGTCATGTTCAATTCCAGTTTGAATTTCGTCCATTAACGCTGCACTAGCAATGATCTCATCAAATGCAGATTCAACGGTACTGGGTCCGTGTTGTGGTTGAGTTGCAATAATGGTGGTGTTTGATAATGCGACGGCTTTTGCTGCCGTCGCAATTTTGTCTGTCATGCCCTGAGACGTGTTGGGATTTATCACCTGAATCCGCATAACCACTCCTTGGATATCAGTTATTGTTGTTTTTGAGTATCAGAAAACAGTTGATGGAAATCGACTTGTCCATCATTGCTGCCTTCAAGGTTTATTGATTCTTTTACGTGAGTCAGGTGCCTTGTCATCCATGCTTGCGCTTGTTCGACGTTTCCTTGGTCAAACAAATCCAGCAATTCGACATGATCACTACTATCACAGCAGACGCTATCACGACTGCCGTAAGCCGCGATGACCAAAGACGAGCGATAACAGAGCTGTTCGATAAACTCAGCAATAATTTGGTTATGACCAAGGTAGGCAAGTTCATAGTGAAATTGGGCCGTCAAACGAATGGATTTCGCCATGTCCTTATCGAGGTCTGCCTGCTTTTCTTGTTCGACCATGGTGCGAAATAGGCGCGATTGTTTCTTAGTCCACTGTTGTGCAATAGATGGAATCAGAAGTGATTCAAGCATGATGCGACTATCAAGCACTTCTTCCGATTCTTGACGAGTAGGGCGATTTACATGCGCCCCTTTGTTCGGTTGAATCACAACAAACCGTTCTAAGGCTAAACGTTGCAACACTTTGCGAATCCCCGTACGGCTAACGCCGAATGCTTCAGACAATTTATCTTCAGGAAGACGCTCACCTGGGGGTAATTGGTGCTCGACAATGGCAGTTAATATCTTCTGGTAAATCTTATCGTCGTTTGACATGACTAGTCTCATTGTTATTTTGTATACAATATTTCTCATTAAAATAAAGCAAGATGTATACCATTTTACTTGTCGGCAAGTAGGACGGTGCGGCCTAAATTGCGCTATTGCTTGCTCAGTAAACCGCATTATTATGCGCCTTTGTTGGGCGTAAGTGGTGTGTTTTGGTGCAGAACATCACTATATAAACGTTGGTGACAGCCTTACACCCTTGGCATGTCTAACTTTGCACTCATTGGCATATTCCTTGAATAAATTTGTATCGGATATTGTATACAATTTAGAAAGGAAGAATGAAATGGACAAGGAACGCCCAGTCAGTGCTCGCCTGAGTAATGATGATTTACTCCCTGATAAAGAACAAAAATGGGGGTGGTATAGTATTTTTGCATTTTGGATGTCGGATATTCACAGTGTTGGCGGCTATGTTTTTGCTGCCAGTTTGTTCGCGTTAGGTCTGAACGGCATTCAAGTATTTATCAGTTTGTTGGTAGGGATCATGGTTGTAATGGTGTTTGCCAATTTAATGGGGAAACCGGGCCAGCAAGCGGGAGCGCCATTCCCTGTGATTGCTCGTATGTCATTTGGGGTGTTTGGCGCGAATATACCAGCGGTGATTCGCGGGTTAATTGCTGTGGTTTGGTATGGTATTCAAACCTTTTTGGCCTCCAGCTCTTTTATCATTTTATTGCTCTACTTTTTCCCTTCGATGGCGAGTTTGGCGGATTCAAGCTTTTTAGGGCTTTCCTATCTTGGTTGGACCGGATTTCTCGCTATGTGGGTCCTGCAAGCCATTGTCTTTATGTTCGGTATCGACATGATTCGTAAAGTGATCGATTGGTCTGGGCCAGCGATCTATATCGCCATGTTCGCATTGTGTATCTATATGATCGACAAAGCGGGCTGGGATGCGATTTCATTCAATTTGGGGAGCAAAGAACTGACTGGTTGGCAGTCTATCGGACAAATGATCGTTGCCGCTGCGTTGGTGGCTGGATATTTCGCCGGTCCAACCTTGAACTTCAGTGATTTCTCGCGTTATTGCCAAAGCTATAACAAATTGAAGTTAGGTAACTGGTTGGGGTTACCGCTCAATTTTGTCCTGTTCTCTGCTTTCAGTGTCATTATTGTATCGGCCTCTATTCCTGTATTTGGTTCAATGGTGACGGATCCAGTCGAAACCGTAAAACGTTTGGATAGTGGCATGATCACTGTGCTTGGGGCGCTGACATTTATTTTTGCAACGGTTGGCATCAACATCGTCGCAAATTTTGTTGCGCCAGCATTTGACTTCTCTCATGTCTCACCACAAAAGATCAGCTTCCGTACGGGGGGATTAATTGCTGCGGTTGGGTCGGTGTTATTAACGCCTTGGAACTTGTTTAATAATCCGGAGGTTATTCACTACACCGTGGATATCCTTGGTGCATTTATTGGTCCTTTGTACGGCATCATTATCGTTGATTATTACTTAATTAAACGCGGAAAAATTGATGTGGCATCGTTATATACAGAATCGCCTCAAGGTCTTTATTGGTACCAAAATGGCATTAATATGAAGAGCGTGTATGCCTTGGTTGCCGCGGGCGTGATTGCAATTGTTGCCACATTTTTTGTCCATGATTTGGCTAATTATGCGCTATTTATCGGGGGAGGCTGTGCTGCGGTCTTTTATCGTTATTTGATGGAAGTAGAAAGTCATAGCGAAACGGAAACAAATGGAACAACCAATATGGCCAAAGCACAACAATAAGGAATGAATTTTCTGAGCTCACCTAATGTGAGCTCTTTTTTGGTGCGGAGATGAAACGATTGCACCATAAAAATTAAATATTGCACCAATAGTTTCCAGTGAATGCGATGGCTAGTCGACCTAATATTTAGGTTTATCCCTTAACTTATTGAAATATAGCAATAAGCTATGTTTTTAATTGTTCTGGCACATTCGTTGCTTTAAATAAAGTAATTGGTTCAATCGTTTCAAAACAATACGGAAGGAGTCAACGGATGAAACTAATGAAACGTGTTGCGACAGCAGCCATGGCCCTCGGGTTATTACTTGGTGTCTCGAGTGCCCAGGCAAACCAACTGGATAAAGTCGAAAAAAGTGGCGTGCTAAAAGTAGCCGTACCACAAGATTTTCCGCCATTCGGTTCTATTGGTACCGATATGCAGCCACATGGTTATGATATTGATATGGCGAATTATTTAGCGAAACAACTTAATGTCAAAGTGAAACTGGTGCCGGTGACTAGTGCTAACCGTATTCCTTATCTGCAAACAGGTAAAGTGGATTTGGTTATCTCCAGCATGGGAAAAAACAAAGAGCGAGCAAAAGTGATCGACTTTAGCGATGCGTATGCGCCATTTTACTTAGGTGTATTTGGTCAAAAGGGTGAAAAAGTCACTCAGGCATCGGATTTAGCGGGTAAAACTATCGCGGTGACGCGAGGTTCTGTTGAAGATTTGGTGTTGAGCAAATTAGTTCCTCAAACCACTACCATTAAACGTTTTGAAGATAACAACTCAACGTTGGCGTCATACTTATCTGGTCAAGTTAGCCTTATCGCAACGGGTAACCTCGTGGTGACAGAAATTGCTAATCGTTATCCTGACAAAGCGCCTAAAGCGAAATTTATGTTGAAGAACTCACCATGTTTCGTTGGGGTAATGAAAGGCGAACCAGAACTGCTTAACAAAGTGAATAGCCTGATTAAACAAGCGAAACAGCAAGGTGTGTTAGAAGGCTTTTCTGAAAAATGGCTAAAAGCGCCATTTCCAAAAAACTTAGGCGCATAAGAGATTAGGCGATTGTCATGAGTTACCAGTTAAATTTTTCCGGATTAACTCCCTACCTGCCACAGTTCGTGGCAGGGCTTGGCACCACGGTAGAGCTCACTGTGATCTCGACCGTTGGTGGCCTAGCACTAGGTACTGCGTGTGCGGCGATCAAAACCAGTCGCAATAACTTCTTAAAAGGGGTTTGCGCGACCTATATTGAGATTATTCGTAATACGCCATTTATTGTGCAGCTGTTTTTTATCTTTTTCGGTCTACCCGCATTAGGGTTGAAATTAAGCGCGTGGGAAGCAGGCTTAATTGCCATGATCATTAACTTAGGCGCTTATAGTGCTGAGATTTTACGCTCAGGCATCGATGCGACACCGAAAGGTCAATGGGAAGCGGGGCAAACGTTGGGCTTAACTCGGATGCAGGTATTTACCCGTATCGTGTTACCTCCAGCGTATCAGCGTGTGTATCCTTCGTTGGTCAGTCAATGCATCATCGTGATGTTAGGCTCTGCGGTGGTATCGCAGATTTCGGTGGAAGATCTGACTTTTGCCGCTAACTTTGTTCAGTCGCGCAGTTTCCTAAGTTTTGAATCTTATATTGTTACTGCTCTGATTTATCTCGTCCTTGCCGTCATCATGCGTCAGCTATTTGCTGTCATTAAACGCGTGCTATTTAAGAACCCATCGTTATAGAGGCCGCTAATTATGATGCAATTTACTGATTGGGATATTTTGAGAAGTTTATTGATGGCAGCACGCTGGACCATTGCCTTATCCTTGGTCGCCTTTATTGGTGGTGGTGTTATCGGATTACTGCTGACTGTTTTGCGCAGCTCTAAACATGTTGCGTTTGGTAGAGTTATTCAATTGTATGTAGAGTTGTTTCAAGGCACACCACTGTTGATGCAGCTGTTTTTGTGTTTCTTTGGTTTGTCCCTGTTTGGCATTGAAGTCAGTGCTTGGACTGCGGCCATCATCGCTTTAACTTTATATAGCAGTGCATACTTTCACGACATTTGGCGTGGCTGTATCGAGGCGTTGCCCAAAGGGCAGTGGGAGGCGTGCCGCACGCTAGGTTTAACCTATTTAGATACCATGCGTTACGTGATCGCACCGCAAGCGGCTCAGCTAGCGATAGCGCCTACCGTTGGTTTTTCGGTACAGATTGTGAAAGGAACCGCGCTCGCTTCTATCATCGGCTTCGTTGAACTGACTAAGGCCGGTACCATGCTAAATAATGCGACATTTCAACCATTTAAGGTCTTTGCCTTCGTCGCTATCATCTATTTCATTATTTGCTTTCCGCTTTCTGCGTTAGCTCGTCATCTGGAGAAACGTCAAAATGTCAGTCGTTAGTGTTGAACAAGTCCATAAATACTACGGTGAAAACCACGTCCTTAAAGGTGTCGATCTTAAGATTGGGCAAGGGGAAGTCGTATCTATTATCGGTCGCAGTGGATCGGGTAAAAGTACCTTATTACGTTGTATGAATGGCTTAGAAGATTACCAACAAGGCGCGATTGTGGTAGATAGCCAAGCGGTTGAAAACGACGATTACAAATTGCGTTTACTCAGCCGTAGTGTGGGAATGGTATTTCAAAGTTTTAATCTCTTCCCTCATATGACTGTAGGTGAAAATGTTATGCTGGCACCTAAATTGGTGCTAAGAAAAAGCCCAAGTGAATGTGAAAAACAAGCCAAAGCGTTATTAGAAAAAGTTGGGCTAGGGGATAAGTTTGATGCTTACCCAACCAATTTATCTGGCGGTCAGCAGCAGCGTGTGGCGATCGCGCGATCGCTCGCTATGTCACCAAAAGTGTTGTTATGTGATGAGATCACCTCAGCGCTTGATCCTGAATTAGTCGGTGAAGTCCTCAAAGTGTTAGAACAGTTAAAGCAAGAAGGGATGACTCTTATCTTGGTCACCCATGAAATGAATTTTGCTCGTGATGTCGGCGACCGTGTGGTGTTTATGAACCAAGGCAAAGTGTGGGAACAAGGCCATAGTGAAACGGTATTTGCTAACCCACAGACACCGGAATTACAAAGTTTCCTAGCGGCAGTGCGTTAAGAATCATCGCTGGATTAAAACAATATCAAAGAAATAGGTAGAGGAATGACATCCAATCAACATTCACTCAGTGAGCGTATCACGCAGCATTACGAACGCTTAACCCAGAGCAGTCGTCGGGTTGCTGATTATTTACAAGGTAATCCGGAAAAGATCTTAATGCTATCGACGGCGGAAATAGCCGATGCGTGTGAAGTGTCTAAAACCAGTGTCAGTCGATTTATTCGTCAACTTGGCTACGATGATCATATGGCACTGCGTAGAGAGTTGATTGACGAACGTGAAAAAGGCGTGCCGGTGATTACTTCATCGACGGTGGAAGATGCCGCCATTCGCCAAGAGATGGCCGCGTTAGAAAATTTATGGTCACAGTTATCGACAATGGACGTCTCTGCCGTCGTTGAGCAGCTAATTCAAGCGAAACGTGTGGTGGTGATTGGGTATCGAAATAGTTATCCATTAGCCATGCATTTTCGTCAACAACTGATGCAATGTCGAGCAAACGTATCATTATTACCCTTACCAGGGCAGACATTGGGTGAGGACATCAGTACCATTGGATGTGACGATTTTGTTGTGTTGTTTGGTATTCGTCGCCGAGTTGAGCATTTTTCTCGTTTAGTGGAATTTTTGGCAGACAAACCGGGTTTATTAATCACCGATCAATCAGGCCAACAATATGCCAATAAATGCCAACACTTTTTGATGTGCCAAATGAATAATCAAGCGCCGCTAGATAGTTATGCCGTTCCTATGAGTTTGATATCTTATTTAGTCAATAAAGTGTATCGTCAACTAGGTAGCGAAGCGGTGAAACAAAGTCGTAACATTAGCCACAACTACGCTGCACTAAATGAAGTGGAATAATCAACAGACGTGTCATATCACGTTGTAATATGGATAAAAATCTTTGGTATGAATGTAATAGCAAAAATTAAGAAAGAGTGGTTTCTCGTTGGCATGGTTATCGCCATTGGTTTAGCCATTTTGACCCCTAATATTGGCAAAACTGGCGGTGTTTTAGAGCTTAACTATGTGACCGAGCTGGGTATTGCCATTGTCTTCTTTCTCCACGGTTTGGGCTTATCCCCTAAAGCGATCAAAGAAGGGGTCGCCAATTGGAAAATGCACATCTATATCCAATTAGCGACTTTTGCCGTCTATCCACTCTTGTGGGTACTATTTGGCAATACTATGCTTACTTATATGCCTTCAGCATTAGCATTTGGTTTCTGTTACCTTTTTGTACTACCGAGTACTATCTCATCTTCAGTGACCATGACCAGTGTGGGCAAAGGTAATGTACCTGGTGCAATATTTAATGCGTCACTTTCTTCTATCTTAGGCGTATTTATCACTCCCGCTCTGATTCAACTTTTCATGGGGCTTCACGGCGCGCACATTGATTTAATGGCGTCAGTTATCTCCATTGCTAAATTGTTACTGGTTCCAATGATTCTTGGTCAGTTGCTACGTCCTTACTTGGTTGATTGGGCAACACGAAATAAGAAAATCGTTGGTAAAGTGGATAAATACGTGATCATTTTGATTGTGTATAACGCGTTTTGTGATTCGGTCAATAATGGCATTTGGTCGCAATTTTCCATTGGATTATTGGCCACATCGATTATTGCGTGTTTCGTTGTTTTAATGGTCATGGTGCACTTGATCCAGTGGGGGGCACGTCGTTGTCATTTTGCGTTACCAGATGAAGTTGCTGCTGTGTTCTGTGGTACGAAGAAAACATTGGCTGCCGGTATTCCAATGGCCAAGGTTATTTTTGGTGCCGACCCACGTTTAGGGATGTTATTGCTGCCAATTATGCTTTATCACCCAATGCAAATTTTCTACTGTGCGATGTTAGCAAACCGCTACGCGGCAAAAGCAGAACAGAATAAAGGTGACGTGGTCACACAATCATAATAGAGCGGTTACCTCTCATCCTCTATGATGAAGAAAAGGGACTCAATCTAAAAATAATAAGGATGTAATGATGAGTAAGGATACTCGAATTTTCTGCCAGCAAGGTCCAGATGGCCTTGCTCCAACCCAAGAAGGCGCATTATCTGGCTACGCCTTTGTCTTTAAAGATCTATTTGATGTAGCGGGTTATACCACGGGCGCTGGTAATCCTACTTGGTTACAGACTCATGAACCGGCTACTCACACCTCGCCATTGATTGATCGTTTACTTGCTCAAGGCGCTGAGTGTGTTGGGCGAGTGCAAACCGATGAGCTAGCCTACAGTTTAAATGGACAAAATATTCATTACGGCACCCCCATTAATCCTGCCGCGCCTGATTGCATTCCTGGGGGCTCGTCTAGCGGCAGTGCTGTTTCTGTATCTGGTGGTGTTTCTGATTTTGCGATTGGTACCGATACTGGCGGTTCTGTGCGCGTTCCTGCTAGCTATAACAATATCTATGGTTTTAGACCTACACTGGGTAAATTGGATTTAAGTTGTGCATTCGAATTAGCAAAAAGTTTTGATACAGCGGGCATTTTGGCCATTAACTTACCCCTTTTAAGACAAGTGTTTAAAGTGCTTTGTGATAACCCGACTGAAGGTAAAACGATTCAGAATGTGTATCTTGATGATGCTTTTGTGCCGTTTCTCTCTCCTGAGCGTTTAGCTCAGTTAACGACATGGTGTGCAGAGCATGACATCACTTTAGATCGCGGCCATTTATTGCAAGACAGTGACTATGATTTTGCTCAGCTGAGCTTAATATTTCGAACTGTACAAGGGTATGAAATTATTCAAAAACATGGCGATTGGTTGAGTCAGTATGGTGATCAAATTGATCCAGCGATTCTTGCGCGAGTTGAATGGTCACGCACGATTACAAAAACCATGTATGATCACGCTTGTTATGATCAATCGTTATTTACCAAGTGGATCGCAGAATTTGGCCCAAGTAAGAAAGCACTTTGGGTATTACCGACGACGCCAGGACGCCCACCACAATTAACAATGGAAAGTTCAGCACTCGCTAAATATCGTTCTGAACTGATGGGAATGACCGCATTGGCTGGTTTAGCTGGCTTGCCACAATTACATTTACCCATGGCTGAACTTGATGAAGGGCCATGCGGGGTGTCGTTACTTGGTTATAAACATGGTGATATGGATGTGCTGGCAACCGCAATGCGTTTGATTGGTGAGGTAGACGATGCCAACTAATCAAACCTCATTTACGGCACCTCACGCAAAGGCCGCGCAAGTCGGCCAACAGATATTAGATGCTGGTGGCACCGCTAGCGAAGCGATGGTGGCTGCGGCTGCCATGATTTCTGTGCAATACCCGCATATGAATGGCCTTGGTGGCGATGGTTTCTGGATTATAGCGAAACCGGGTGAAACACCGATTACCATCGATGCATGTGGCCACGCTGCCCATCAGATCGATATCCAAGCGTATCGTGCTGTAGGGACTGAGCTGCCTGATTCTGGCGGTAATGCTGCAATCACAATGGCAGGAGCAGTCGCTGGTTGGCAAAAGGCCTTAGAATATGACCACTCTAACCAAGAGCTAAGCCATCTTTTACAGCCCGCCATTAATGCAGCTCGTGAAGGCATCACGGTTACCGATAGCTTGGCTTTTGCCAGTCATAAAACCTTTGCGCGCCTGCAGTTTTTTCCCGAATTTGGCGATTTATATCTAAAAAACGGCATGCCCTTATCCGCGGGAGAAACAGTGGTGAATCCCGCGTTGGCACAAACGCTCGAACACTTAGCGAAAGTTGGATTAGAGGATTTCTATCGTGGCTCACTGGCCGAGCAACTCGCGCAAGAGCTCGAAGCGGCAGGAAGTCCACTGCGTCTAGACGATTTTAATGAGTATCGCGCTGTGGTAGGTGAACCGCTCACCACTCACATATCAAAAGGTCAACTGTATAACCTTGGGGCGCCAACGCAGGGCTTAGCATCGCTTTTAATCTTAGCTATTTATGATCAATTGATCAGAGATAATTTGCTCGAGTTGGATCACATGCATTTGTTAGTTGAAGCGACCAAACAAGCATTCATTATTCGTGATCAGGTGATTTGTGATCCGAATGATCTTACTCAGCCGTTGCAGACTTGGCTTGATCCAGATGTCATTCAACAAGCAGTTAGTCATATTAAACGCGATCACGCTCTGCCTTGGCCTCATGTCGCTAAGCCCGGTGATACCGTTTGGATGGGAGCTTGCGATCAGTACGGCACGATGGTGAGTTTTATTCAAAGCGTGTACTGGGAATTTGGTAGCGGATTAGTGTTACCCAGCAGCGGTATCGTGTGGAATTGTCGTGGCAAGAGCTTCTCACTCGATGAGGGGCATCATAACTGTTTAGCGCCGGGCAAAAAACCGTTTCATACCCTCAATCCTGCTTATGCAGAGCTGAGTGATGGTCGGCGAATGGTCTATGGCACGATGGGCGGAGAAGGGCAACCTCAAACACAAGCTTGTTTATTTAGCCGTTATCTCTATCAAGATTACTCATTACAAGATTCAGTAGCAGCACCGCGCTGGTTACTGGGTCGGACATGGGGCGACAGTACGTTCAGTCTGCGCCTCGAACAGACTCTCTATCAACAGTATGGTGAGCCATTAATAAAGCTAGGACATGAAATCACATCTGTCCCTGATAACAATGAATTGATGGGCCATGCTGGCGCTATTGTTCTTGATACGCAAGGCAAGATCAGCGCAACGAGTGACCCTCGCAGTGATGGAACTTACACTCTTGGAGAATAAGAATGGATACAACACAAACACTTTTTGAAACGCTCAACCCACCACAACGTCTACTGATGGGACCAGGGCCAATCAACGCATACCCACGTGTGCATCAAGCGCTTTCTCAATCTTTGATTGGTCAATATGATCCTGTAATGACAGGCTACATGAATCAAGTTCAGAGCTTATATCGCGGTGTTTTTGAAACCAATAACCAGCAAACATTTTTAGTTGATGGCACGGCACGTTCGGGGATTGAAGCGGTGTTAGTCTCAATCCTTCAGCCGGGCGATAAAGTGCTGATTCCAGTCATTGGTCGCTTCGGTCATTTACTGTGTGAAATTGCCCAACGCGTAGGTGCTGAGATCAAAACGATCGATGTCGAATGGGGACAAGTGTGCACCGCTGAACAAGTCGAAACTGCGATCAAACAGTTTCAACCTAAATTATTGGCGACGGTTCAAGGTGATACCTCTACGACCATGAATCAACCTCTTGCCGATATCGGTGAAGTGTGTCATCGCCATGGGGTATTGTTTTATTGTGATGCGACGGCTTCCATTGCCGGTAATGAATTAAAAGTCGATGAATGGCATTTAGATGCGGTTTCAGCGGGGTTACAAAAATGTTTAGGAGGCCCTTCTGGCTCATCCCCCGTGACATTAAGCGACCTCTGCGCTGAAGTGATTAATCGTCGTAAACACGTAGAAGCGGGGATCAAAGCGGCGCACCACCAAGAGGGCGTTGATTGTCCTATTCAGTCGAACTACTTCGATTTAGCGATGATCATGGATTACTGGGGTCCTGAGCGCTTAAACCACCATACTGAAGCAACATCCATGCTTTATGCCGCCCGTGAATGTGCGCGTTTATTCTTGGAAGAAGGTAGCAATACCGTTATTGCTCGCCATAAACAAGCGGGTGATGCCCTTGCTGCTGGCTTAGCGGCTATGGGATTGCGACTGTTCGGCGATCAAAGTACGAAGATGAATAACGTATTAGGGGTTTATATTCCTGATGAAGTTGATGGCGATACGATTCGTGGTGAACTGCTCAACCGTTTTGGTATTGAGATCGGTACCTCGTTTGGTCCGCTACATGGCAAAATTTGGCGTATCGGCACGATGGGTTATAACGCACGCCAAGAGTGTGTTTTAACCACTTTAGCGGCGCTGGAATCGATTTTGTTGAAATATCGTGCCAAGATTGCACCGGGTCAGGCTGTCGCTGCAGCGATGGAATTTTATCGTTAATTCGAATAGTCAGTTTTAATTGAAAGCAAAGGAGTGCGTATGATCAGCACAGCAACATCGGCACAATCCATTATGCAGCGTGCAGACATTATGGCCGGTTTTAGTGAAGACGCTGGCCGATTAACGCGAGCCTATTTAACCCCTGAACATCGTCAGGCACATGATCAGCTCGCTCAGTGGATGCAAGATGCGGGACTCGACACTTGGCAAGATAGCGTCGGAAATCAGTGGGGACGTAAAGTCTCGCGTAATCCAACGCAACCGACCTTAGTGATTGGCTCTCATAGTGACACTGTCACCAATGCGGGAAAGTATGATGGCAATTTGGGCGTATTACTGGCAATTGATGCTTTGAGTTCGCTTAAAGATATCGAGTTTCCATTTCATATTGACGTGGTGGCATTTGCTGATGAGGAAGGGACGCGCTTTAATACCACTTTGATTGGTTCTTCCGCTGTCGCGGGGGGATTTAATCCAGATTGGTTGGTGATTAAAGATGCTTCTGGAGTGTCCATTGCGCAAGCGATGATGGAATTTGGACTAGACCCTAATCAAGCGGGTAAGGATGCGAGAACGACCGATGAGCTTTTGGGCTATCTGGAAGTTCACATAGAGCAGGGGCCTGTGCTGGAAACTAAGAACCTACCAGTGGGTATCGTCACCGGTATTGCTGGCGCCAAGCGTTTTCAGTTCCAAGTGACAGGCGTTGCTGGCCATGCTGGTACAGTACCGGTTGACTTACGCCAAGATGCGTTGTGTGGCGCCGCAGAAATGATCAACTTCGTTGAGCGATACGCAAGACAAGCAGAAATAGTGGCGACGGTTGGCATTTGCGAAACGGTAAAAGGGGCAATTAATGTGATTCCAGGTGAAACGCATTTTACGTTAGATGTTCGCAGCTCAAATCAAGAAACGCTGGAACGTTCAGTGAACGAAATTCTCCTAGGCATTAATAAAATTGCGAAAAGCCGCGAATTATCTGTCAATTCACAGAAAGTGTATCAAGCTCAAGCGGTTGAATGTGATAGTGATTTGCAGCAACGCTGGGGAAATGTGGTTGAACAAGTGACACAGCAAGAGCCATGTTATTTGCCGAGCGGGGCGGGACATGACGCGATGGCGATGGCAGCGATCACTCCGATCGGAATGTTATTTGTCCGTTGTGACAAGGGGATCAGCCATAACCCTGCCGAGAATGTGCTGGTTGAAGATGTCGATGTGGCGTTGTCCTGTTTGATCAATATGATCAAAACGTTTCATCCTTAAGGGGACATTTTGTTCTAGGATAAAATGCTTAAACGTAAGCGCCACATGCAAATGTGGCGCTTATCGGATTTAGTTATCAAAGAAATCTGAGTGTTCATCGTCGTCATTATCGGATGACTGACTGTTATTATTATGGCTGCCCGGTGCACCTTGAGGTGGTTTATGAGAACGCATAAACGTATCGAGTTCACTCTCAGTGACTTGCCCATCACCGTTACTATCCATTTGATCAAAGTCGCGCTTCATCGGTCCGCGGACTTCATCGCTCGTTAGAACGCCATCACCATTGGTATCAAAGTCACTAAATTGAGGCGGCTGTCCGCCATTACCCGGCTTTGCTGGCGGTTGATTATCAGCGAGCGCAAATGGTGAACACAAAAGAGCGGCGCTTGCCCATATCAGTAGTTGTTTTCTCACCTTTATATCCTTACCTACATATTGAGATTCGTTGGCTATATACCCAAATGACCACAAGATGCAGAAAACAGCATCTTGCAGTTACTTGGGTATAGTGTAAGACACACTGAAAACAATTAGTTTTATGGTTTACATAGCTTTACAACGAGACAACTGGCCGGATGTACTCGTTGATGAGCCGCTGATTGGTTATTTGGCTATTCGGTTTTGGTTGTACGCTCAAATACACATTTGCCCATCACGTAAGTGCGGTTGATCACCCGCTCATCACCTAACGTTGTTACAGCAAAGAGCTCTGATTCCAGTGAAGTGGCTCGTTCCACACGCTGTTGCAGCATGGGAAACGCAGTGGGATTCACTTCAATAAAGTCAGCTTCAGTACCTGGATTTAAATTGCCGATTTTGTCGGTAAGTTTAAGTCCAACAGCTGCGCCCTGTGTACTGTGGTAGAGGGAGTCGAAGACATTTAAACTTTTGCCTTGTAACTGACATATTTTGTAGGCATCGGCTAAGTTAGCAAGCAATGATAAGTCAGTGCCAGCCCCGATATCACTGGCAAATGCGATATTGACTCCAACATCTTTAATATGATGAAAAGGAAATAAACCGCTGCCTAAAAACAAGTTAGAAGATGGGCAGCAAGCCACGGTTGCGTTGTTCGCCGCCAAGCGTTTTAACTCTGAATCGCATAAATGAACCCCATGCCCAAAGATGCTACGCTCCGTTAATAATCCTGCCGATTCATACACATCGAGATAATCACGTGATGTTGGGAACAGATCTTTTACCCATTTAATTTCATTGAGGTTTTCACTGAGGTGCGTTTGCATATAAACGTCAGGATATTCGCGTAATAAACTGGCGGCTTGCTGCAGTTGTTGCGGCGTACTGGTTGGCGCAAAACGTGGCGTCACTGCATATAAATTTCGTCCGTTATGATGCCAATGTTCGATAAGCTCCTTACTTTGCCAGTACCCTAACTTGGGATTATCGCGCAGCGTGTCAGGACAGAACCTATCCATCAAAACCTTGCCACAAATCATGCGTGCTTGATACTGTTCTGCTGCTTCGAAGAACATGTCTACAGAGTGCTCATGAACGGTCGCAAAGACAGCAGCGGTGGTGGTGCCATGAGCAAATAATTGCGCAATAAAGAATTCAGCTTGCTGTTTAGCGTAATATCGATCAATGAACTTTTTTTCTGTTGGAAATGTGTAATTATTCAGCCAATCAAATAATTGTTCGCCATAACTGGCGATCATTTCGACTTGGGCATAATGAACATGAGCATCAATAAACCCAGGCAAGATTAAGCCTTCATGGTGGATAATATCATCCGAATTTAGCCGGTTTTCAGCTAAGAAGTCACAGGCTTCACCGAGATATTCAATGAGACCATCTCTCACCACTAAAATGCCGTCAGAGAAATACTGATAGTTATGCTCGGGAGCCGATGTCGGGCGTGGAAAGTGCAGTATACGGCCACGATGAATACTAAATGTCATCATTAACTACCTCGGTAACTGCTATAAGCGAAAGGAGAAAGCAGCAATGGGATATGGTAATGGGGACGTGAATCTGTGGTGATATGCACATCAATCATCGGGAAGAAAGCTTCACCAAAAGTCGCTTCGCAATAGGGCGCGACTAAAAAGCGTAATGTATATTGTCCAGGAATGAGATCGACGTTGGCAAACTCACAGCGTCCATCGTCATTGGTGGTTTGCTGAGCGAGTGATTTACTCGATCCCAATTTGAAGAGGTGGACCTCTACGCCAGTTGCAGGTGAACCACTGGCGTTATCAAGGATATGGCAACTAAGCTGGGTCATACGTAAGATTCCATTCTAATTTTACTGATTTTTCTTTGTTCTGTTGCTGCATTAACTAACTCTTGTTCCCTAGAGTTGGGCAGGCGTTGCTCTAATTTGGCTAACATAGATTGCGCGCTTTGATTGGTCGCGCAGACAATAAAGATAAAACCAAATGTGTCTTTATAATCGAGGTTGAGTTGTAACAATTTTTCTAATGTATCAGAAGAGGCGTGTTGTACTCGTTCTTGCTCATTCTCGCTGAGCGACTGACTGTGCGCATACTTTTTCGAGAGACTATCAATATCCCCGATCATAGGGTGGCCAGCAAATGCTTCTAGCCAATCCTCTTCTTCTAACTCATCAAATGCAATGTCCGCATAGTGAAAAAATTGATTGCGGTCTTGAAATGGCTGGTATTCAGACATCGTTTGTTGCCAACGACGGCTGCTACAAATCATGCTTAATTCTTGTGAGCTTAATGTAATCGGTTGATTAGCCTTCATCCATGATCTCCGAAAATGCTTTACGTGCGGAGTTTGCTTGTTGCCACAGTACAACATTATCTTGTTTATTTTGTTGAGTTTGCTGTTTGTTCATTAGCGCGATTAATTGGCCTGCAACCGATACAGCGACTTGCATTGGTAGTTTACCGGTTATGTCGGCCAAACCAATCGGGCAGGTAAGTGCTTCAATCAATTCTGGATTTGATAATTGCTCTTTCAAGCGATATTCAAAACGTTGCTTTTTCCCTTGTGAGCCAATCAATCCTACAAACATAAAACGTCGTTCATTCAATGCATTGGCAACAATATCGTAGTCCAGTTGATGATCTTGCGTCATAACAACCAAATAACTGTTATCTCGCAGAGAGCGTACGGTTTGTTCTGGATTGGCTGCCAATGTGCCTTGAACACCTAACGGTAATTGTTCGAGCCAAGTTTGGCGATTATCAATCACGGTTGTGTGACAAGGTAACTTAGACAGTATGGTGGCAAGAGACTGCCCCACATGACCTGCTCCATAGATAATAACGCTAGGTGTATCCATTTGAAAGAACTCAAATAAAACTTGAACAGCTCCGCCACAACATTGACCAAGATCGGCTGCAAGTGCAAAGCGCTCAATCTGCATATCTGACTGCTGTGCGGTTAATTTATCACGAGCGAGAGCAATGACTTGATATTCTAAATGTCCGCCACCTAAAGTGTCATATTGTGCATTAGTCGTAATCACCATTTTGGCCCCACTGGATCGTGGTACTGAGCCTGAATGGGCCAAAACAGTGGCCAAACAATAAGGTTGACCTAACTGTTCGAGTTCTTGACACGCTTTGAGCCAGCTTAAATTTGCTTGGTTAAGTAAGGATTCAGTGTGCATCGTGCATCTCCTCTGCAGCGCAATTTTGTGCGGGCTCCATTTGACTGTTCGTCTGCGCGTTCAGTCCGGTGACGCGGTCACAACATGTCAGGATTTGCTCCCCGGTTGCTGGTGCGTGCAGATCAGGATCGTATTGATGGTTTCCCAGTGCTGCCACTGCATCATAAATTGCACACCAGACACTGATGCCATGCATAAATGGCGGTTCACCCACGGCCTTAGAGCGGTAAATGGTGTGTTCTGGATTTGGGTTTTCATACAAACCGATATTCATCACTTTGGGATAATCACCAATCGTTGGGATTTTGTAGTTCATTGGACTGTTGCTAAGTAATTGACCCTCTTTACCCCAAACTAATTCTTCACTGGTTAGCCAGCCCATACCTTGGATAAAACCGCCTTCAATTTGCCCGGTATCAATGGCGGGGTTAAGGCTTTGGCCAACATCGTGCAAAATGTCGACCCGGTCTATAGTATGTTCTCCAGTTAGGGTATCAATCGTGACTTCAGAGCAGGAGACCCCATGAGAGAAATAGTAAAATGGGCGTCCTGATGCCGTCTCTCGGTCGTAACCGATTTTTGGGGTCTGATAGTAGCCGGTTGAAGAAAGTGACACGCGTTGAAAGTAGGCCATTTGGATAAGTTCGCCCCAAGATAACGCTTTGTCACCATACACCACTTCTTCATCTTCAATCGATAGCGGTTCGCTAGTGGCAAAGTGCGCTTGTGCAACGGAAAGAAGCCGTTCTTTAATTGTCATGGCAGCGTTGTAAGCAGCCATACCATTAAGATCAGCACCAGATGATGCAGCTGTGGGTGAGGTATTGGGGACTTTGTCGGTGCGTGTCGAGGTAACCAGCACTTTGTTTATCCCAATGCCGAATGCTTGGGCAACAATTTGTTGTACTTTAGTATGCAGTCCTTGGCCCATTTCAGTCCCACCATGGGAGACTTGTACTGAACCATCGGTATAGATCACGATGAGTGCGCCTGCTTGATTGAGATGTTGAGCTGTAAAAGAAATGCCAAATTTTACTGGGGTCAGTGCCAAGCCTTTTTTCAAAATCGGGCTGGTTTGGTTCCACTCATTTATCGCTTTGCGTCTTGCTCGATAGTGACAACTTTGCGCTAACTGTTTCATCATCGTTGGGAGTGTATCGAGCTCTTCTACTTCCATCCCATAAGGGGTGGTGTTGCGTCCTTTACGGTAGAGATTATCCAAGCGTACATCGAATGCATCTCGACCAGTTTTTAAGGCGAGTTGCTGCATGACTTTCTCTATGACAATCATTCCTTGTGGACCGCCAAAACCGCGAAATGCCGTGTGAGAACACGTGTCGGTTTTAAGTCGATGACCCATTATGCACGCATCACCTAATGAATAGGCGTTATCGGCATGGAACATGGCGCGATCAACAATCGCATCGGATAAATCTGCGGAATGACCACAAAGTCCATTTATCTCCATTTGTGCATTTTTAATCACACCTTGGGAATTCGCGCTGAGTGTATATAGGTTATGAAAGGGATGGCGTTTACCCGTTGCTGTCATATCAATGCGTCGAGGTAGGCGAAATTTCACCGGACGCTGGGTATGATAAGCGCCTAATGCCGCTAAACATGCCCAAGGTGCCGCCTGACTCTCTTTACCACCAAAGCCACCGCCCATACGCCGCATATCAACGGTCACGCGGTTAAAATCTGTCGCAAGGACTTCTGCCACCAGTTTTTGTACTTCTGAAGGGTTTTGGGTCGAACTAAAAACCAACATGCCGTTGTCTTCAGTTGTTTGCGCTAAACAGCATTGCCCTTCCAAATAAAAGTGCTCTTGGCCTCCAACCAACATTTCTCCATCAAGGTGAATGGGAGCTGATCTAACATCAGCATTTATCGGGACACCCATCTGGTGAACTGGTAATAATGGCGGTTCAGTCTTTGTTTGCGATAAGGTTAACGCGACAGTGTCACTTTTTTCATACTCAATATCGGCCAATTTCGTGGCCATGACCGCTGCTTGATAAGACGTTGCAAGAACTAACGCTATCGGCTGACCGTAAAACCGAATGTCATTGTCAATCGTTAACAAAGGGTCGCCTTTAAACACGGTACCGATGTCTTTTTCGCCTGGAATATCATCACTGGTTAACACACTGACCACGCCAGGCGCTTGTTTCACTCGTTCAAGGTTGCAAGTAAGGATATGGCCTTTGGCAATGGTGCTGGTGATCACTGCTGCATGTAAACAACCTCGAGGCGTTGGAATATCATCAACGAAAGGGGCGGTTCCTGCAACTTGCTTGTGCGCACTTTCATGCTTGATGGTTTGACCAATCACAGATGAATGCTGATGAGTAGGCGCGGTTTGTTGGAGAGAGGTAAGTTTACGCATGATGCACCAGCCTAGTTGGGATGTGTTGTGACTCTAGATAAAAACGTTGTAGTAGGTTTTTTACCAGTGTTATTCGGTAATCAGCACTAGCGCGAACATCAGAGAGAGGTTGAATGATGTGGCTAACGTGATGTTGTGTTTGCTTAATTAATTCTGCGGATAAAGGTTTGCCAATCCAAAATGTTTCGATATCGGTAAGACGAACAGACGTTGCAGCAATACCACCAGCGGCGATATAACATTCTGCGATGATTCCTTGCGCATTAAAGCGCACTTTTAGTGCGAGTAACACGGTAGAAATGTCATCTTCATAGCGTTTACTGATTTTATAAATGGCGTGTTTTTCATTCTCTTGCGGCGGTGTGAGATGAATGGCACTGATCCATTGTTTAGCCGTCAGCACTGTTGTGCGATAACCAGTAATAAAATCCTCTGGAGCGATTAAACGGCGTTGTTCTCCATCATCGATTTCAATCATGCCGTTGAGGCTCATAATCAAAGGGGCAATATCGCCAATCGGAGAGGCATGACCTAAACTGCCACCCAAGGTTGCACGGTGACGAATACTTAAGCTGCCTATGCGACTAAACAATTCATCTGCATTTGGTACATAACGCTTAATCCATTGATGGACTTTACTGAGTGGCACACTCGCACCAATACGCCAGCCCGCAGCGGTTTGCGTGATGCGACTTAAATCATCAACATCAGAAAGATCAATGAGTTCTGGCAAGGTTTGCCACATCTGTGTCACTTCCAATGCGAGATCCGTACCGCCGGCAATCAGTTTTGCTGTTGGGTACTGACGTTTAATGGTTCGTAACTGTTCTCGGGTTTTAGGTCGGTAGTAATCTGGCGTCTCAGATTCTTTCACATGTTGTAGCCAATGCATCACCGATTCTTCGTATTGAGCAAGTGGGTCGGTCACGGGATCATCTTTTAATGATTGAACGACGTCTATTAAGGGGCCATAGCCGGTACAGCGACATAAATTACCCGCCAAATATTCGGTAGGATCGTTTGGCATGTGCTCTTGTTTGGATAGCGCATACAGAGACATAACAACCCCAGGCGTACAAAATCCGCATTGACTGCCATGTTTATCGACGACGCGTTGCTGAATAGGGTGAAGCGCACCTAAATGGCTTAAATATTCGATGGTAATGATGTGCTTACCATGTAAAGCGTTAAGTGGGGTAATGCATGAATTGATCTGTTGATACGTCAGATGATTATCTGTATCTAAAGTCTCGATAACCACGGTACATGCGCCACAATCGCCGCTGGCACATCCTTCTTTTGATCCGGTTAAATGACATTGTTCCCGCAAATAGGGCAATAGCATGGTGTCGGCACTGGTTGACGGTACTGCAACGACCTCATGATTGATCATTATCTCTAACATACGTTCTCCGTTCGTTATTTCCTTGGCCTCTTGTTCCTTTTGAGGCTGACGGGATCTCGCTAAGCGAGTTAATTATCTATTTTGTCAAAACTATTTGTTACGAAGATGCAAAAACCTGACCAGTTGTTCAGAAAAATGATTTTAACCAGGACAAACGCGGTTAGATATAGTGATGATGAGCTAATTAAATATCTATTAATCAGATAGATATTGCTGTTTTAATGGATTTAAATACGGAAGACAAATTTGAGAATAACTTGCACATAAAAATCAAATCGTGCGTTTGTTGACGCTGTGGCACAGCAAAGTTGTACAGTTGTAGTGCACATGTTTAATTTTGGTGCAGTTGCATAACTTGACAGACCCCCATCATTTGAGGCTCACTGTAGCCCCAACGTCACTTTAAGATCTCAATTCTCATGATCGTATTATGTAGAAGTAGCAGATAAAATACGGCGCTGATGTAATCGATTAACCGAAAAGATAATGAGGAAGAATAGGTGGGACACCTTAAAAAAAGCCCAGGAGATATACGTCGTAGAAATGAGCAAATTATTTTAGCGGCTGCCGCTGATGAGTTTGTTAAACATGGTTACAAAGGTACGTCATTACAATCTATCGCGGATCGTGTCAATCTACCGAAAGCCAATATTCTTTATTACTTCAAATCTAAAACTGGCCTGTATAAAGCATTGCTCAAAGACATTCTTAATTTATGGAATGAAGGTTTTGACGATGCTGCCATCGGCGAACCTCCTGCGCAGGTATTGCGCCGCTACATTGAGGCTAAAATGCGCTACAGCCGCACTCACCCGCAAGAATCAAAAATCTTTGCCCAGGAAATTATTCAAGGTGCCCCGATTATTCATGATGTGATTGAACAGCCAGTCATCGAATGGACCACGACAAAAGCCAGTCTTATTCAGCACTGGGTAGACGAAGGGCTGATTAAACCCGTCAAGCCGTTTTATCTGCTGTTTTTAATTTGGGGAGCAACACAGTTTTACGCGGATTTTGATATGGAAGTGCTGTTGATTAACGGTGATCCGTTAACTGACGAACAGTTTGATGAAGCTCAGGAGTTTGTTGTCTCGATGGTATTAAGAGGGTTGGGACTTATCGACTAGTCTGATAGGGGAATATTTGATTGCGTCCTTTATCTTTAGCACGGTAAAGGGCTTCATCCGCGAGTTTTTGCACGTCTTGAACCGTGTCTCCCCATTGGTTGTCACAAACACCAATACTAACAGTGATATTAACATGTTGATGGGCTTTATCACTTCGTTTGGTTTCTCCGTCTTGGTGACGTGTTGGCCTTGTCAGCGTGTCTCTGATAACCAATGGGTAATCGGCAATATCTAAACGAATTTCTTCCAAATACTCTAATGTTTGTGTCATATGCTTGCCACGAAACAGAACCACAAACTCCTCACCACCATAACGATAGACATGCGCATTACCGCGAATGAGACACAGCCTTGTTGCGACTAATTTGAGAACGTCATCCCCTGAACTATGTCCGTAGGTATCATTGAATTTTTTAAAATGGTCAACATCAATCATGGCTAAAGTATATCGTCGACTAAGATGGCGTAAATCGATTTCCAATGCCTGACGTCCCGGGATTTGTGTTAAGGGATCAGTAAATGCCATTTGATAAGTATTAGAAAGCAGATAGATGATGAACAGCACACCCAGTAACGAGAACATTGTGCTCGATACGAACGGCGTATCAAAGACATAAAAGGTGTTGGCGATAACTAACATTGTGGCATAAATGACCACGTCATTAAGGTGATTGCGTGTTAAAACAAACAGCGCGCTAATGCCGATTAAGGCGCTGATATAAAGAATAAGAATGAACGGTAATTTTGATAGGTTAGGGTAGACAAATAATACCTCCTTCACACTGTGAATCATTCCCATATGAATATCTTCTGTCACGACTAAACAACTCCAACCCACTAGAGCGCCAATAAGCAGTAAAAATATAACAAACTGGCGATTAAACGTTGTACCGTTATGAAACAGTTGGGTGAGCCAGCAGGAAACGGGGAGTAAGAATGCGAGTAGGCATAGTTCGATAAATGTCGTGCCTGTCTGTAAAGGAGATTGCAGGCGTTCTTGAATAACCCAGTAGCCAATCATCATCGCAGTACTCAGCATCACTATACGACTTTGTTTAAAGGTGTGGGCAATCATAAACGCGACCGCCAGCAGAATGTAAGGCATATTCATTGCGAAACTGAGATTAGCTTGTGTCGCTGCTACGACGCTATTCATACTAAGCCAAATTAAGGAGAGTAAGAATAGGGGGAAGCCAAGTCTAAACCAGTGGGACGTAATGAAAGCTGAATACATTCTTATTGATAAAACCGTCTTTGAAGGCCGATAGTTTAGCTAGAGTCGCTAGCGTTGAATACTGCTATTTACAAGTATAGTCGTGTTTTTGCGTTTCAAAATCGAGAAAAAGGCTTATACAGTTAAGAAATCGACAATTGACGACTTATTTTTTTGCCTAATTCCTCAGTGTTCATTAATTTTAATGACAAGAGCTGTGAAGTTTAGGGAGATTAACAATGCAGATCAGTAACGATGTTCATAACTATATGGAAACGCTGGTGGGGCAGGCGCTACACCAAGAAGAGTTTGAACACTACGATGAAGAGCAACTCGCTGACCTAGCGTGTTTGGCTTTAAACCAATTGCGACCCGTTTATATTCGCTATGATATTGATTTTTTGTCTTCTTTACCGGAAGATCGTCTAGTCATGTTAAAACGTAATGCTGATGTGGCTATTTCAACTGCAGAGTCGATGATCCTTGAAGATCGACGTAAGAACCGCCATTCGGACGTACCGAGTGTCATTCGATTAGGTCGATTTGATGAAGATCGGGAACTGGAATGGTATGAAACGCCATTACTAAAAAGTAAAGACCACTCGTAAGGAGTCTATGTGGGCCTGTTTTCTCGTTTATTCGGTGCCAAAAGTGCACCAGAACCAAAAGAAGTTACACCTGTGGAGTACAAAGGGTATTTGATATATCAAGAGGCGATGGCCGAAGGTGGCCAATTCCGTATTGCGGGACGTATTACAAAAACGATTGATAATGAAGTAAAAACACACCGTTTTATTCGTTCTGATGTTGTCCCAAGCCAAGCTGATGCCGACGATCTGATGCTACGTAAGGCGCAAATGTTCATTGACCAGATGGGAGATAACATTTTTTCCTAGGTCAGGCTTTGCTCTCAATTCATCCAGCACCAAAACTAACATATTCTGCGCCACTAAATTACTTTCTGGCGCTTTTTTCTCGCTAATGATCTTTCGATTCTATCTCTCTTACTGCTCTCTCTTTCGTTGAACTGCGATCAAATAACGAAAAATTTCAATGTATATTCAATCATCTCCGTCTACTAGTTCACTTTACTGAGTAAACGAATGTGTTATTGATAGAATAACACAATTTTTCTGTATTAGATGCAGAAGATAAGTCAGTACGGTTAAACATCAAGTCAGTATTTCAAGGATAAGATATGCAAATAGGTGTGCCAAAAGAGAGAGTTGCAGGTGAACGCCGAGTTGCGGCTTCCCCCTCTTCTATTAAACAGTTAATTAAACTGGGATATGACGTTGTTGTTGAATCACGAGCTGGAGACGACGCCAGTTTTGATGATTCAGCATATAAAGAAGCAGGTGCGACCATTGTCGACCAAACGAATGTTTGGCAATCCGACATTATTATCAAAGTAAACGCGCCTTTATATGGTGACGATTCCGAGTTAGATGAAGTGTCATTGTTACCGCTTAAATCAACATTAATCTGCTTTATTTACCCAGCTCAGCATCCTGAATTAATGGAAAAGTTATCAGAAAAAGAGATTAATGTGATGGCAATGGATGCGGTGCCAAGGATCTCACGGGCTCAATCGTTGGACGCATTATCTTCAATGGCCAATATTGCTGGATATCGTGCTGTTGTGGAAGCTGCTCACGAGTTTGGACGTTTTTTTACTGGCCAAATTACCGCGGCAGGAAAAATTCCACCTGCCAAAGTATTTATTGCTGGTGCAGGGGTCGCGGGGCTAGCAGCGATTGGTGCGGCTGGCAGTTTAGGAGCAGTAGTCAGAGCATTTGATGTTCGCCCTGAAGTTAAAGAACAAGTCGAATCAATGGGAGCTGAGTTCTTAACGCTGGCTAATGTTGAACAGCAGCAAAGTAGTGATGGTTACGCGAAAGAAATGAGCGATGATTTCAATCTAAAAGCGGCAGAACTATACGCTCAGCAAGCGAAAGATGTGGATATTATTGTGACCACTGCACTCATTCCGGGCAAACCCGCTCCTACTCTGATTACCAAAGAGATGGTCGATAGCATGAAGGCCGGTAGTGTTATTGTCGATTTGGCGGCTGCAAACGGTGGCAATTGTGAATACACGCAAAAGGATAGGGTATTTACAACCGAAAATGGTGTGAAAATCATCGGTTATACGGATATGGTAAGCCGATTACCGACTCAATCTTCCCAGCTTTATGCCACCAATATCGTTAACTTGCTTAAGCTATTGTGTAAGGAAAAAGACGGCACACTTACGATCGATTTCGACGATGTCGTCGTGCGTGGCGTCACAGTGATTAAAGAGGGGGAAGTCACTTGGCCAGCACCACCTATCCAAGTATCGGCGCAACCTAGTGTGGCACCTAAGGTGGCTGCCCCTGCTGAAAAAACACCAAAGCCACCAATGGCGGTTTGGAAAAAAGTCTCGATGTTAGTCATCGCTGTGGCTCTGTTTGCTTGGCTTGCCTCTGTTGCCCCCAGTGAATTCCTTGGCCATTTTACTGTGTTTGCTCTCTCTTGTGTTGTTGGCTACTACGTGGTTTGGAATGTGTCCCATTCTTTACATACCCCATTAATGTCAGTCACTAACGCGATTTCTGGGATTATTATTGTTGGTGCTATTTTGCAAATAGGGCATGGACATGGACTGGTTTCATTTTTGGCCTTTTTTGCCATTTTGATAGCGAGTATCAATATTTTTGGTGGATTTACCGTCACCAAACGCATGTTGCAAATGTTTCGTAAAGACTAAGGAAGGGAATGATGTCTGCACAATTGGTTCAAGCAGCGTACATCGTTGCGGCCTTGTTTTTTATTATGAGTCTAGCGGGCTTATCTAAGCAAACCTCTGCTAAATCAGGCAATTATTATGGTATTGCTGGGATGACAATTGCTTTGATAGCCACGATTTTAGGCCCCCATAGCACCAGTGTTACTTGGATCATTATCGCCATGGTGATCGGTGCTGCAATTGGCATTCGTTTCGCTAAAAAAGTGGAAATGACCCAAATGCCTGAGCTGGTGGCTATTTTACATAGCTTTGTCGGCTTAGCGGCGGTTCTGGTTGGTTACAATAGTTTTATTCACGCCCCATTAGTGGCGAATCATTCTGAATATGTGATTCATTTAGTCGAAGTATTTGTCGGTGTCTTTATCGGTGCTGTTACTTTTACTGGATCGGTTGTTGCGTATGGCAAACTTAGTGGTCATATAGCGTCCACACCACTTAACTTGCCTCATAAACATAAGATCAACTTGCTAGCTGTATTAGTCAGCATCTGGTTATTGAGTGAATTTATTCAAGCCGACGGAAGTGTTTGGGCATTGGTATTGATGACACTCATCGCATTTGGTTTTGGCTACCACCTTGTAGCATCTATCGGTGGTGCTGATATGCCGGTGGTCGTTTCGATGTTGAACTCATACTCAGGGTGGGCTGCTGCCGCTGCTGGTTTTATGTTAGCCAATGACTTATTGATTGTTACAGGCGCGCTCGTTGGTTCGTCCGGGGCAATTCTCTCATACATCATGTGTAAAGCGATGAATCGTTCCTTTATTAGTGTTATTGCCGGCGGATTTGGCCAAGAAGTTGCGGTAGCAAAAGATCAAGAATTGGGTGAATATCACGAAACGACGGTAGAAGAGGTGGTTGAGCTCTTGAAAAACTCTAAGTCAGTCATCATAACTCCTGGATATGGTATGGCCGTCGCTCAAGCTCAGTATCCTGTTTCTGAAATCACTGAAAAGCTGAGAGCAAAAGGTATCGAGATTCGATTTGGTATTCACCCTGTTGCTGGACGTTTGCCTGGTCACATGAATGTTTTATTGGCTGAGGCGAAGGTTCCATACGATATCGTATTGGAAATGGATGAAATTAATGAGGACTTTTCTGATACGGATACTGTCTTAGTGATTGGAGCCAATGATACGGTGAACCCAGCGGCGCAAGAAGACCCGACCAGTCCAATTGCAGGGATGCCTGTTTTAGAGGTTTGGAATGCCAAAAATGTCGTAGTATTCAAGCGATCAATGAATACTGGATACGCTGGTGTACAAAATCCATTATTTTTTAAAGACAATACATTGATGCTGTTTGGTGATGCTAAGGCGAGTGTTGACGCGATATCTAAAGCACTTTAATCGTGCATTTATTGTCCAAGAAGCCAGCATTGCTGGCTTCTTTTGTAGTGAGTTGGTGATATGTTAACGATTATTGACAGCGTCTTAACATGCCAAGTATAAATTTTTAGAATAATACGCTATAGTGTTTTGCCTTGATGAATAATAAAAGAAATCAATTGAGAAAAGCGATAACCATAACAATAGCAACCGTCGGGACATTATTTTCTGCGTTTACTCATGCGGACTCTCTCCCCGAGCGTATCGATTTATTCGTATCGCTTTTTGATTACGATTCAGCGGTAGTCACTTATAATATCGATAAATTGCAAGCTAACTATCCAGAGAGCTTAATCTCTCCTGAGAGTATGCTACCGCAGACGACTAAATATCCTCTCACTGCCATCCAACGTCTTTATAAGTTGTCCAAAGGTTGTTCTGGCAAACTTCCTTATAATCCACTGGTTACGGAACCTCTTTCGTTTGTACGTGCCGTATGTAACGGAACTAAACTGCGTCCAAGTTGGTTTGCCCGCAGTGGTTTGATTCATCCAGGCGGTGGTACTTACGCAGCTCGCTATGTTAAAGACCATCCTGATATGTATGAAGAAGTTAAACAGTATATGCATATCGATGAACGTCCACCTGCACCGAAAGGAACGTTACTTGGACGTTTACAGGCCATGAATGGTGAGTCACTTAAGGCATTGAACTCTGGTTCATTAATGTTCAGTGAACAGAATGAATTATGGTTGCGTAAAAACGACCAATACTATGTATTTAATGAAGCTACGTGGAACCATAATGCGAGTAAAGCAGGCCTTTCTTACAAAGTAGTAGGCTCTGATAGTGCTTGTTTTGTACAACGTGGCAATATTTGTTGGGATATTGAAGATCATTCCAACTTACTAAGAATAAGCATGGTAGTGTTGGTTATTGCCAACATTCTCTTGGTATTAGGTTGGGCGGTTTACCGCTGGAATAGCAAACGACAAGAAATGAAGAGTCGAATGTTGGTCCTCCAAATTTTAACGCATGAATTGCGTACACCTATTGCCAGCTTATCTTTAACTGTGGAAGGTTTCCGACGAGAATTCGAACACCTACCAGAGACTGTTTATGATGAATTTCGCCGCTTGTGCGAGGACTCAAGACGTTTGAGACAATTAGCAGAAGCGAGTAAAGATTACTTACAATCGGACAACAAACCACTATCTACCGATTGGGTTCCTTCTGTTAAAGAGTGGTTGGAGTACAAAGTTGAAGAGGAGTTTTCAGATCCTATAGAACTTAATATCAATCAGGATATCGCTGCAAAATTAAATGTCTACTGGCTAGGTACCTGTGTTGATAACTTGATTCGAAATGCAGTGAAATACGGTGTAGCACCAGTTTCACTCAATGTAATTACGACTGAGGATTCAGTCACCATCAAAGTGACCGATCAAGGAACATTAACAGAAAAAGATTGGCGTCACTTGCGCAAGCCATTTGTCAGTAAGAGTGGCTTGGGACTTGGATTAACTATTGTAGAATCGATGGTTGGACGTATGGGCGGAACAATGAGCCTAGTTGGACCACCGACAACATTTATATTGGAGATACCCTGTGAAACAGACATTGCTTCTCGTTGAAGATGATAAAAACCTAGCGGATGGCCTATTAGTTAGTTTGGAACAAGCAGGATATGATTGTTTACATGCTGAATTAATCGCTGATGTAAAACAACACTGGGAAAAAGCGGATCTTGTTATTCTTGACCGTCAACTTCCTGATGGTGATTCGGTAGAACACTTGGTTGAATGGAAAAAAATTAAAGAAGTACCAGTGATTCTACTAACAGCACTAGTGACGGTAAAAGATAAAGTGACAGGTCTTGACGCAGGTGCGACGGATTATCTTACTAAGCCATTTGCTGAAGCAGAATTATTCGCTCGAATCCGTGCACAAATGCGTTCTCCAGAAGGCGAAGGTGAAGATGATAACAAGGTTATTACTAACGATTTGATCATTGATAAAGCAACTCGCGAAGTGGTTTACCATGATGAATTGGTTACATTAACTCGTACTGAATTCGATCTGCTGCTGTTCTTGGCAAGTAATCTAGGACGTGTGTTTACTCGTGATGAATTGCTGGATCATGTATGGGGCTATAACCATTTCCCAACGACACGTACTGTTGATACTCACGTTCTACAGCTGCGTCAAAAACTTCCAGGACTTGAAATCGAAACCTTACGTGGTGTCGGTTACAAAATGAAAGCGTAATTCATGAACAAATTACTCTTGTTATTAGGCACGTGCTTATGCGTGCCTATAACTGTTCAAGCCGCTGACTGGTTTGAGCAAAACACGCCATTAACGCAAACTCACCAACATTTGTTGGAGGGGGATTTGCCCGGTACGTTTTCCTCACTAGTAGAAGTTTGGCAGTTAGATGAGAATACTAATATCAAAACCCACCTAAATGACTTACTTATGCAAGCGTTAACAGTGGATTGTGGTAAAGGGCTAGATAATAAAGAATTTCCCGACTGGATTAATGCGATTACGATTCGTCGTTTAACTATTCAAAGTCCAGGGCGTGATGCGTATCAAGTATTAATTAATGCATCAGCGAAGAAAGATATTTCGGACATTCGTTTGACGAAATGGGTTGATAAACCATTATCTTCAGACAACTCTTTTACTGAGTCAGATAGTGACCCCGTAACAGATGCAGAACATAATTATGTCAAACGTTACAACTTGAATAATGAAATCAGTAAAGGGTTATATCGTATTGATGTGACAGCTGATGATCAGAGTTCATGGAGCGCATGGGTCATTTTTGGTGATCAAAAACCCTATCGTACGGTACGTTGGGCCTCAAAAGATCATTGGCAAGTAGAGAAGAACGCATTACTTAATAAATTCTGTCCACTTCCAAAGCTTGGTGTTTCCGTGTATGACTATGTGAAAGGCAAATATCAAGAGATCTGGAATCACAGTTATGATTCTGATTATCCATCATCATTACCTGCGGATAGTCTACCGCCAGATCGTTACGTGCTCGCGATTTCAATGACACAACAGCGTTGGCAAGGTCCTATCATCATTGAGCAGTCTCAAGTTATCAGCAAAACCTATGATGTTGCAGCTAAACAATAGCTAAAGATATATTATAATCGGCCGATAGTGGTTTAGTGTATTCGTTGCTAATTACTCTAAATATACCCATGGCCGATTATTATGAATAAAAATAAGTATTCTTTTCTTGCGTTGTCTATTTCCCTCGCAGCCACCAGTGCAATGGCAGCTCCTTATTCTATTGAGGCTCGTGGTGATGCCATGGGCGGTGTTGGTGTGGTATCAGCCAACTATTTGACTGCCCCTTTTTATAATCCTGCGTTAACTGCTATTTATCGTCGTAATGATGATGCTGGTATGATCTTACCGAGCGTTGGAGTGACTTATGACGATCAAAACCAAATGATCGATACTATTGATAATCTCGCTGATTTACTCGGAGATGTTGATGGTAGTGTGACTCAACAAACGGTTGATGATATCGACTCAGAACTTGATAAACTTAATGGTTCTCAGTTGAATGCAGAACTGGGGGCTGGTGCTGCCATTGGGATCCCAAATTCTTATTTATCAATGAATCTATTTGGTAAAGCCTACACCGAAACCTATGTGACATCCGATGTTGGTTTTTGTAGTGATCCGAGTGATGCCAATCAATGTACTATTGAAAAGGCACAAAATACGACAATTAATGCTGTTTCTGTCGGTGTCGCAGAGGTCGGTTTAGCCATGGCCCGTTACAGTACCGTTTTCGGCCAACATATGTCGTTTGGGTTATCTCCTAAACTGCAACGGGTATATACGTTTGTTTATCAGACGGATGTTGAAAATTTTGACCTGACGGATATAGATAAAAACACCCAAGCGGAAAATATGCTTAACGTTGATGCTGGTGCATTATGGTTCTATGGACCATTTCGTGTCGGCATAACAGGCATGAACTTGATCAGTCATGATATTGAAACTAAAACAATCACTGGTAGTAATAATCAATCAATCAAATATGAATATCAGATGAGACCACTGTATACAGTTGGCGCTGGAATTGTGGCAGACTATTTTACCTTTAGTGTTGACTACGATCTTAATGAGCAGAAACGTTATAAAGAATTTGATGATAATGTTCAAATGATTAGGGCAGGGGCAGAAATAGATTTGTTACGTCAGCTTAAACTTAGAGCCGGGATTAAGAAAAACCTATCTTACAGTGGCAGTGATCCAACTTATACTGCGGGTATCGGCTTATCTCCACTGGGTTTGTTTGAATTAGATCTTGCTGCAAGTTACACCAATGAAGATTCAATGGGTGGTTACGTAAACTTTCTTGCTACCTATTAAATTTACGATTATAGTCTGGGCTCCAGAATAAGGAGCCTTTTTATGTTTGATGATTTACCTACGTTAACTCACGCGCAACAACAAGCTGCTGTTGAAAAAATTCAAGCGTTAATGGCAGAGGGGATGAGTACAGCCCAAGCGATAAAATTAGTCGCAGAAGAAATTCGCCAAGCACTAAAAGAGCATTCTCAGAAATAGTAATAACCCATTCTATATATTAAAGCACCGTCAGGTGCTTTTTTTATGTCAGCTATCAATAGGGTAGCACCGTTACTGGTGACCCACTAACTTCTAATACTTGCATCTGTGCACCCTAAATAACCTGATAAAACCTCCCATATTGTACAATCTTTAATAAAAACTATATTTATCATTACCTTATAAAAGAATAATTCACTATACCATTCATGATAGATTTTATTTATGTAATTAAATTACAGGTTTAACTGAAACAACGGTGTAAACACTCACTTCCTTTACAAAGCAAATAAACTATAGCCTTTAGATCTTTTTAGGATCTCAATATCGCATAAAATGATCGTTGTGTGGATAACTTTCACAAACAGCCTCACTTCTGGTCTAGATGATAGTACCTAAGGCACTATAACTAAAGCGAACTTAAGTAAAATAAACGGTAGATAAATTGAAAATAAGAGAGTTAACGACAAGACCTTTTACTAGCTATGCACCAGTATTGGAACTGTCGAAGAAAACAGGGAAGGTTAGGTATTTAAATTTTGATACCGTGGAAGCCTAGTTTTTGAGCTTGATATAAGAGCAACTGACAAACATTAAAGCGCCCTTTACATCAGGGCGCTATTTCATCATTTGATCAGATAATAATGTAGGTAAATAGGGTAATAAGTATCAAACGATTTTATGAAGGTGAGTATTACAAAATCGATGAATAATCACAGCAGACCCGGCTAGAACCAGTAAATTTAGAGCCCAGTCCTGGAGTAGGTAAAAGTAGCAGAACGCACATATATGTGGAAAACAATCGATATCGGTTGTGCTTAATCCATTTCATCATATTTCGTCTCCTACGAGGCTTTGTCTCTTGTTCATTGTCAGAAACAACACTCTTGTGACACCGTCACCTTAGCGTTAATCCAACATAACAAGGTTATTTATTTAGCGTTTAACTGACCAGTTCCATGTTACTACCGCTTAATATTTAGTCACTAAAACTGGCGTTTGTAACTGTATTTCTACGCACAGGATCACATAGAAAAGCACGGTTAACGGTTACGCATACGCTTTAGCAAGACATAAGTGACACTCGTCTTACTTATCCACAATCCACCAATTATAAGTGTCTATTTTAAAAATTTGTGTCTAATAAATGAGAATAAAAGGCGACAGACTGCTGCGCCATGATCAATTCGCCACAATCATAGTTTCCTAAATGGAAACAGTGCAATAACTAGATTATCTCTGTTTTATTGATAATAAAAAGTTAAATAATATCATATAGTTATATAGATTAACCGTTGCGGTACTATTATGGGATAAATGTAAGAGTTAAGGTTTGATAGAGCGGATGTAGTAATTTACTTTTTTCGGGAAGAGGAAATTGATAAATATGCCTGATAGCGATATATGCACGATCACATAGACCCTGGTGGTTACTAATTTCAATTTTCTTTAATGCCGCACGCTCGGTGAAATGGATTTTTACCCGGCATTCTTGGCCACGATAGACAGAGACATCCCCCATTTCTGTTTTGATGTCTTCGATAACATCTTTTGCCCATTGTTGCTCAGGGCTACGATCAAAACTATCTTGAAAACCAAATATATCTTTTAAAGCTTTTTGTTGTTCGTGGGCGCTATCTGTATTTGCGCTTAAAGCGTTCTCATTGATGAAGCAGGTCAGAATTATCAATAAGGTCAATATTTCTTTTTTCATAATATTTTGTGTTCGAATTTCTTTATATCGTTATTAGCTGTTACTATTTTACAAACCATGTGATTAAACCAAAGTCTTTCTTCTATAATGTTTATCACAGCGGTGAATAGCTACATTATATTTGGAATGGGCGTATTTGAATACGTAGGTTAGCTCAAACTTCAGCAAGATAGCATGTATCAATTAAAAAACTAATTGGATCACTGTACATTCCACACAAAAAGTACTACCATTGTACGTACACGAACATAAAAATAACTGGAGTTAGTCATGTCTGATAAAGCAGCATACAGATACTATTTATCTTTTGCGGGTTTCCTAGGTTTAATTTTACCTTTCACAGTATTATATCTCGCAGTGAGCCACGGTTAATTAAATAGTACACAGATAATTAATATAAAATAGTGGCTGTAATGCCACTATTTTATTCTCGGATATTTATAATGTTTTATTTCAATAAAGCCATGAT
>NZ_WEKT01000120.1:0-978 GCF_009874545.1 Vibrio eleionomae
CTTCGGGGGGACGCTTGCCACTTTGTGGTTCATGACTGGGGTGAAGTCGTAACAAGGTAGCGCTAGGGGAACCTGGCGCTGGATCACCTCCTTAACGATATAGATTATTGCGATGAGTGTTCACACAGATTGATACGGTTTAATAGAGCACCTAGTGGGTCTGTAGCTCAGGTGGTTAGAGCGTTCGCCTGATAAGCGAGAGGTCGGTGGTTCGAGTCCACTCAGACCCACCAAAATTTCCAGTAACTGCGTTAGTTATTTCGTCGTGTAGTGAACTACACGTCCTCAATAACNGCCTTGTTTCTGAAAATTTTAACCGAGATGGGGCTATAGCTCAGCTGGGAGAGCGCCTGCCTTGCACGCAGGAGGTCTGCGGTTCGATCCCGCATAGCTCCACCATCTTTAAGCACATTTNCTTAAGTGTTCTTAAAAATGGTTTTACTTTCGTAATGAAAGAAAACACATTGCTCTTTAACAATTTGGAAAGCTGACAAAACATTCTTTTAGAATGTTTGTAAAAGTTCTCAATTATCTATCATTGATAGATAACCAACACACATTCAAGTGTTCTTGGAANTCTTNCTTTNNNAGTAAGATTGATTTTGCTTCTGCTTNTTTNAAAGCGGAGACAAAAGAAAAATTGAGTCCGGCAATATCGAGTCTGCAACATGTATAAAAATGCAGACAACCTTGGTGANTTGTTCATCAACNCAAAACTTTTTTGGGTTGTATGGTTAAGTGACTAAGCGTACACGGTGGATGCCTTGGCAGTCAGAGGCGATGAAGGACGTACTAACTTGCGATAAGCGTAGATGAGGCAGTAAGAGCCACTTGAGTCTACGATGTCCGAATGGGGAAACCCAACTGCATAAGCAGTTATCTTTANCTGAATACATAGGTTAAAGAGGCGAACCGGGAGAACTGAAACATCTAAGTACCCCGAGGAAAAGAAATCAACCGAGATTCTGGTAGTAGCGG
>NZ_WEKT01000121.1:0-951 GCF_009874545.1 Vibrio eleionomae
AAGTTACCTATAAAAATAGCCTCTACATAAGAGGCTATTTCATTTAAGTTACCTATAAAAATAGCCTCTACATAAGAGGCTATTTCATTTTAAAATTTAATCTAAAGTTATCAGAATGGCATTTTTGTTTTAGAAAATACCAGCAACACTTGTTGCTAACCCTTCAACTAACGCAGGTTCCGCATCAACATAATCAAGGTTTACTTTATTTGCTGAGCTTAAAATTCGAGTTTGGTAGCGCTTTTTATTGGCGACGGTTTTTACAGTAGTATTAGTGGAGCCTCCGATGCCATTATTTAAATGAGCGACTTGACTAGAGTCTACAGATTCTTTGGTTTTTTCAACTACTTGAACATCTGTTACCATACCAAAGTTTACATCTTCTACCATGTTATCTGCTACAAAACCAATAGCACTACCAATGAGACCTGCTCCTACAACAGAACTTGTGCTATGCGTATGTGATGCCATGGCTAAAGCAGCTAAACCACCACCAACGACAGCACCGCCGTATCCTTGGTTCAACAGAGCAAGACCTGCATTTGGATCCATTTTTTCCAATTTAATAATGTTAGTTTGTAGCCAATAATGTGCTTTAGCTGGATCTGAAGTAACGGTATAACCTTTTTGTTTTAATTTATCAGTAAGCACTTTAGTTATATCTAGTTTTTTATTAGTACTGTTTCTCAATTGAAGATATACAGTATGTTGTGAAACGGGGGTTGGATCTAACCAAACTGTGGCTGACATTTTAGTATTAGTTACCAAATTACGATGTTGAATCGCAGTACTCATTGCTGAGCAACCAGAAAGAGAGATCATAGCTGCTATTACAACAGCCGTGGATTTAAATTTTTTAAGTGTCATTAGAATAAAATCCTTCATATATAGAATAGCAACCTATTTTAGGAGCTAACAGATATTACAAAATTATATTTATCATTCCTACTC
>NZ_WEKT01000122.1:0-799 GCF_009874545.1 Vibrio eleionomae
TAAAGATAACTGCTTATGCAGTTGGGTTTCCCCATTCGGACATCNTAGACTCAAGTGGCTCTTACTGCCTCATCTACGCTTATCGCAAGTTAGTACGTCCTTCATCGCCTCTGACTGCCAAGGCATCCACCGTGTACGCTTAGTCACTTAACCATACAACCCAAAAAAGTTTTGAGTTGAACTATTTGTCTCCACTTTTAAAAAGTGAAATCAAAGGTTAGCCACCAAGGTTGTCTGCATTTTTATACATGTTGCAGACTCGATATTGCCGGACTCAATTTTTCTTTTGTCTCCGCTTTNAAANAAGCAGAAGCAAAATAATCTTACTNNNAAAGNAAGANTTCCAAGAACACTTGAATGTGTGTTGGTTATCTATCAATGATAGATAATTGAGAACTTTTACAAACATTCTAAAAGAATGTTTTGTCAGCTTTCCAAATTGTTAAAGAGCAATGTGTTTTCTTGCGAAAATCACCATTTTTAAGAGCACTTAAGCAAATGCGCTTAAAAGTGGTATCCCGTAGGGGAGTCGAACCCCTGTTACCGCCGTGAAAGGGCGGTGTCCTAGGCCTCTAGACGAACGGGACACAAAGATTCTCTGCGCCGCCATTGGCTGAGGGCAGAGGGGTTAACGCGGTGCTCTCTATAACTAAACCGTATCAATCTGTGTGAACACTCATCGCAATAATCTATATCGTTAAGGAGGTGATCCAGCGCCAGGTTCCCCTAGCGCTACCTTGTTACGACTTCACCCCAGTCATGAACCACAAAGTGGCAAGCGTCCCCCCGNAGGTTAAAC
>NZ_WEKT01000123.1:0-670 GCF_009874545.1 Vibrio eleionomae
GCGTAGCGGTAACAACAAAGAATTTGCTTGGCGACCATAGCATTTTGGACCCACCTGATCCCATGCCGAACTCAGAAGTGAAACGAAATCGCGCCGATGGTAGTGTGGGGCTTCCCCATGTGAGAGTAGGTCATCGCCAGGCTTTAAATTCCACTTGCTTNCAAAGTAAGCAAGTCACCATAAAGCTTTAAAAAAGATTAAAGTTTTATGTTGACTTTCAAAGTGGGTAGCGTAATATACGCGTCCTGCCTAAGTGCTAACGCACTGAAAGCAAAGCTCTTTAACAATTTAAACCTATCAATCTGTGTGGGCACTCGTTGATGATAATCAAATGAGAAACTTCGGTTTCCAATTGGTTTCAATGAACTGAGTGACCAATCAAGTCGAAAGACTTGGCACAGTCAATTTATTCAGTATTCATTGAGCCACAAAAAANNTTTAATTGAAGAGTTTGATCATGGCTCAGATTGAACGCTGGCGGCAGGCCTAACACATGCAAGTCGAGCGGCAGCGACATAAACAAACCTTCGGGGGCGTCTATGGGCGGCGAGCGGCGGACGGGTGAGTAATGCCTGGGAAATTGCCCTGATGTGGGGGATAACCATTGGAAACGATGGCTAATACCGCATAATAGCTTCGGCTCAAAGAGGGGGACCTTCGGGCCTCTCGC
>NZ_WEKT01000124.1:0-662 GCF_009874545.1 Vibrio eleionomae
AGAATACACTCATCACTGCGTTACTATAAATACGCCTTTAAATTAATATAACACTTCTATTAAAAATATATAACTTACTCATTTTATTAACAGTATACTTATGATAAATAAAGCTTTAATCAATGCACTATGTACAATTGGGATGTTTTTGCTAGTCATCGGATGTATCCAACTAGATATTTTATATTTTCACAATAACATGGGTGAAGAATCTGTCACCGAAACAATGCAGCTTATTATGCTAGGAATTACCATCTATAGTTTTATTAAAGTAGGAAAAGTAAAACCAGAACTGCGCCACGCCGCTTTTCTTATTGCTGCTTTCTATACTGTGCTTTTCATCCGAGAAAACGATGGAGCACTTGACTATATCTACCACGGTGCTTGGGAAGTACCCGCTCTTTTAGTTACTGCCATAGGTATAAGATTGGCTTATAAAGGTGGCAAGAATACAATCGAACAAATGGCTACAATACTTAAAACTAAACATATGAATGGTGTGATTACATCAACATTAATGTTACTCGTTTTCTCACGGTTATATGGTATGAAAGAGTTGTGGTCTAGCCTAACTAGTGAAAGCTATGCTCGTGTAATAAAAAATATATCTGAAGAAAGCATTGAATTATTATGTTATTCATTAATAGTTTATAGCACAATAT
>NZ_WEKT01000125.1:0-607 GCF_009874545.1 Vibrio eleionomae
AGTCTTTTGTTTATAACAGTGTGTCCCTGTTTTTAAATATTATTTTTCAATAACAAAATTCATGTTGAAGATGAAAAAATATAGTGATAACAATAAAGGAATAGAATATTTCACATGATGAAAGGGAGTGGGTTTATCCATTAATAATGGATTGGTTAAATAAGAATTTAATTCATTAGTTTTATGTATTTATCTATTTGAAGTTAAAAAGTTTGTGTACAGCATTGTAAGCGACAAGGAGTTGCTTCAGCTAAGAATCATAAGGAATCGTGATCTATGAACTTTATCAATATGTCTGAAACCATACTAGAAAATCTTGGTGGTGCTGATAATATTAATAATATAACCCACTGTGCAACAAGGTTAATAATCAGCTATAAAAACAAGAATCTAGTTAACGAAGATAAGATAAAAAATGCAGACAGCGTTGTCGGTTTTGTCAGTAAACAAGGTGGTATTCAAGTTATTATTGGCCCTAAAGTGGGCGAAGCTTATAACGACTTAATGGAAGTTATTAAAAAAGCATCTCCAACTCATAATATTGAAAGTGATAATAACAGTAATATTGATACAAGTGATGAATTAAATAAAGATACCCTATATTATG
>NZ_WEKT01000126.1:0-567 GCF_009874545.1 Vibrio eleionomae
TTTCCATCCACGAAATGAGATATAGCAAGAAGTCTCGTACGCATCCTCGCATCGGATGTTTCACGAATAAGTTTTGGGAAGTCAGGGGTGTTCATATCAGCTCCTATTGAAGCTGATATTAGATCATAAAATTAGTGCGATTGGTATAACTATCAACTTCTCAATACAAAAATATCGGGCTCAAAAAAGCCCCAATCTTTCGATTGAGGCTTCAAAACTCAGTGCGGGCAACCGGGAGTCATTCCAAGGCAATGCTAACCAGCAACACGCCCAGTTCCAAATAGCCAAAACAAAAAAGCCCTGAACTTTCGTTCAGGGCTTCAAAACTAAGTGGCGGAACGGACGGGATTCGAACCCGCGACCCCCGGCGTGACAGGCCGGTATTCTAACCAGCTGAACTACCGCTCCGCGAAACTGGTTTTTACCGTAAAGTGTCTAACACTCTACCGTTTAATTTAAAGCCTGGCGATGACCTACTCTCACATGGGGAAGCCCCACACTACCATCGGCGCGATTTCGTTTCACTTCTGAGTTCGGCATGGGATCAGGTGGGTCCAAAATGCTATG
>NZ_WEKT01000127.1:0-558 GCF_009874545.1 Vibrio eleionomae
TTGGCGACCATAGCATTTTGGACCCACCTGATCCCATGCCGAACTCAGAAGTGAAACGAAATCGCGCCGATGGTAGTGTGGGGCTTCCCCATGTGAGAGTAGGTCATCGCCAGGCTTTAAATTCCACTTGCTTGCAAAGTAAGCAAGTCACCATAAAGCTTTAAAAAAGATTAAAGTTTTATGTTGACTTTCAAAGTGGGTAGCGTAATATACGCGTCCTGCCTAAGTGCTAACGCACTGAAAGCAAAGCTCTTTAACAATTTAAACCTATCAATCTGTGTGGGCACTCGTTGATGATAATCAAATGAGAAACTTCGGTTTCCAATTGGTTTCAATGAACTGAGTGACCAATCAAGACTTCGGTCTTGGCACAGTCAATTTATTCAGTATTCATTGAGCCACAAAAAACTTTAATTGAAGAGTTTGATCATGGCTCAGATTGAACGCTGGCGGCAGGCCTAACACATGCAAGTCGAGCGGCAGCGACATAAACAAACCTTCGGGGGCGTCTATGGGCGGCGAGCGGCGGACGGGTGAGTAATGCCTGGGAAATTGCCC
>NZ_WEKT01000128.1:0-538 GCF_009874545.1 Vibrio eleionomae
CTTCGGGGGGACGCTTGCCACTTTGTGGTTCATGACTGGGGTGAAGTCGTAACAAGGTAGCGCTAGGGGAACCTGGCGCTGGATCACCTCCTTACTTCGGGGGGACGCTTGCCACTTTGTGGTTCATGACTGGGGTGAAGTCGTAACAAGGTAGCGCTAGGGGAACCTGGCGCTGGATCACCTCCTTAACGATATAGATTATTGCGATGAGTGTTCACACAGATTGATACGGTTTAATAGAGCGAGTTTGGCCAGTAACTTAGTTACTAGCAAAGGAATGGGGCTATAGCTCAGTTGGGAGAGCGCTTGCATGGCATGCAAGAGGTCTGCGGTTCGATCCCGCATAGCTCCACCATCTTTAAGCACATTTACTTAAGTGTTCTTAAAAATGGTTAGTATCTTTAGTTGATACTGATTCCATGCTCTTTAAAAATTTGGAAAGCTGACAAAGTAATCTTTTATTTCAATGAAATAGAAAATTACTTGTAAAAGTTCTCAATTATTTTCTTTATGAAAATAACCAACACACATTCAAGTG
>NZ_WEKT01000129.1:0-514 GCF_009874545.1 Vibrio eleionomae
GCCCGTCACACCATGGGAGTGGGCTGCAAAAGAAGCAGGTAGTTTAACCTTCGGGGGGACGCTTGCCACTTTGTGGTTCATGACTGGGGTGAAGTCGTAACAAGGTAGCGCTAGGGGAACCTGGCGCTGGATCACCTCCTTAACGATAANATTATTGCGATGAGTGTTCACACAGATTGATACGGTTTAATAGAGCACCTAGTGGGTCTGTAGCTCAGGTGGTTAGAGCGTTCGCCTGATAAGCGAGAGGTCGGTGGTTCGAGTCCACTCAGACCCACCAATTCTTCTTTAGAAGAACAATACCGATGGGGCTATAGCTCAGCTGGGAGAGCGCCTGCCTTGCACGCAGGAGGTCTGCGGTTCGATCCCGCATAGCTCCACCATCTTTAAGCACATTTNCTTAAGTGTTCTTAAAAATGGTTTCTTTCTTTATAGAAAGTGAATCTTTGCTCTTTAATAATTTGGAAAGCTGACAAAACATTCTTTTAGAATGTTTGTAAAAGTTCTCAATTAT
>NZ_WEKT01000013.1:0-106123 GCF_009874545.1 Vibrio eleionomae
ATATAAAACTATTTAAGAAATTTTATAAAATTCAATTGCTTATCAATTATGTGATTATTTTTCACCCATCGAAAACTAAAGTTTCATTTATGGAATAAAAGGCAGTATTAGTGATATTTGTCTCAAAACTGAGTGACTAGGGGTTTGTTTATCGGCCTCAAAGGTATTGGTGGGGGGAAGAGATTTCAACTGGCATAGGATATGTTAGGATGGGTGAAAAAATACAATAGAGTGGCTAGATTATGAAACGTTGGTACTTATTATATTGTAAGCGGGGTGAGCAGCCGCGCGCGAAGCTTCATCTGGAAAACCAAGGGGTAGAATGTTACTACCCAGAAGTCGTGGTTGAAAAGATAGTGCGCAATAAGCGTCAAGAAGTCACTGAGCCTTTATTTCCATCATATGTGTTCGTCAATTTTGATTATGAAGTAGGCCCTAGTTTTACTTCAGTGCGTTCAACTCGAGGTGTTGTCGATTTTATTCGGTTTGGTCCTTTACCCAAAGAAATTAATTCAACATTAATTTCAGAGTTAAAGATGCTCGAACAGAATGATCTTCACGTTCAGAATACATTACCAGAGAAAGGGCAGATACTCGAAATTACAGGCGGTCAATTTGCGGGTATTGATGCTATTTATCAAGAGCCTGATGGGGAAACTCGATCAATTTTACTGGTTAAAATGATTAACCAAAATGTAGAGATCAGTGTCGATAATAAAAATCTCGCAATGGGCGGTTAAATTAGATTAAAAAAAGGTGCCATTTGGCACCTTTTTTATATCTGTAGCGCGAATCAAGTTTAGTAAGCTTCTTGGTGAACGTTTTTGACAGCACGGCCTGATGGGTCGAGGTTGTTTTTGAACGATTCATCCCACTCGATGGCTTTCGCTGAAGAACAAGCAACCGATGGGCCACCTGGTACACAATGCGCTGCTGATTCTAGAGGGAAAAGCTCTTCAAAAATTTCACGATACAAGTAGCCTTCTTTAGTGGTTGGCGTGTTGTAAGGGAAACGGTATTGAGCAGTTTCCATTTGTTGATCTGAAATTTTCTCTGCTGCTTTTTCTTTCAGAGTATCAATCCAGTTGTAGCCCACGCCATCAGAGAATTGTTCTTTTTGGCGCCATGCAATGGATTCTGGTAGGTAATGTTCGAAACATTCACGCAGAATGTGTTTTTCCATTTTACCGTTACCACACATCTTATCTTTAGGGTTTAAGCGCATCGCTACATCAATAAACTCTTTATCTAAGAAAGGTACGCGTCCTTCAACTCCCCATGCTGCCAGAGATTTGTTGGCACGAGCGCAATCGAATAAGTTCAGTGCGAGTAGCTTACGTACTGTTTCTTCATGGAATTCTTTAGCGTTTGGCGCTTTGTGGAAGTATAAGTACCCCCCAAATATTTCGTCTGCACCTTCACCTGACAATACCATTTTTATCCCCATTGCCTTGATCTTACGACCCATTAAGAACATAGGAGTTGATGCACGAATGGTAGTGACATCATAAGTTTCGATGTGATAAATCACATCACGAATCGCATCAAGGCCTTCTTGAATGGTATACGTCATTTCGTGGTGCACGGTACCGATTTGATCGGCAACTTCGCGTGCGGCTTTAAGATCCGGAGCGCCTTCAAGGCCGATTGCAAATGAGTGCAGTTGTGGCCACCACGCTGCTGATTTTTCATCATCTTCAATGCGCATTGCAGCAAAACGTTTTGCAACGGCAGATGTGATTGAAGAATCCAAACCGCCTGAAAGTAAGACACCGTATGGTACATCGGTCATTAATTGACGTTTTACCGCTGCTTCAAGAGCTTCAGTTAACTCTTCTTTTGAAGTGACATTGTCTTTCACATTGTCATATTCAAACCAGTCTCGTTCATAGTAGCGTAGTGGTTCTTTATCGCCTGAACGATAAAATGAACCTGGAGGAAACTCACTAATAGATTTACAAACTGGAGTCAGTGCTTTCATTTCTGAAGCTACATAGTAGTTACCATGCTCGTCATGGCCTTGGTATAGAGGAATAATGCCAATATGATCGCGACCAACAAGAAACTCATCTTTTTCTTCATCATAAAGAACAAAAGCAAAGATACCGTTAAGCTCCTCAAGTAGATCCGCCCCTTTATCACGGTAAAGAGCCAAGATGACTTCACAGTCTGATTCCGTCTGAAAATCATACGTATCTGCATAGCGAGCACGGATTTCTTTGTGGTTATAAATTTCCCCATTCACGGCAAGGATCAGTTTTCTATCAGGACTGTAAATAGGTTGAGCTCCGCTATTTAAGCCCACGATCGCTAAACGCTCATGAGCGAGTATAGCGTGATCTGATGCATAAATACCTGACCAATCTGGTCCACGGTGACGAAGTTTTTTAGACATTTCTAACGCGACAGGGCGCAATGGAGCTGCGTCACTTTTAATGTCTAGAATGCCAAAGATAGAACACATACGACTTCCTTACTTGAATAGGTTTTAATCCGATGTCTTCAATTTGCCACTTTGACTAAAAAAAGCAACCAATAATTGGGTAAATAATTATATAAAAGCTCTTAAGGTGAATTAAATTTAATTTAATGGCTAAATATGTGAATGGTGTCTATGTTAAGGTGAAAAAACTAGCGATATCGTCATTAAAATGTCGTTTTAAACTCATTATTAATGGTTTTATCGTTATGATTTTTAAACAAAATATTTTCTTTTAATTATTGTACACGTATACCTCCAACAGGCGTTGAAGGTTAAAGATAACCGGTGAGGTTATTTAGTACTGGAAGGTTCGAATTTAGGTTTAAGTTGTTGGCAAACATGACGAGCGAACCCTGTTCCGGCTTCACTGTAGATGTTGAAAGCCGCATGAGCACCGCTATTAAGCATATCTTCTTTTTGGTCGTTATATTCTGCAATCGCGGCAATCTGCCCATTAAAGTTGTTTTGCTGCAAAAGATCTAAAGCCACTTTATTACCTTGATTATGCGGCATAGCAAGTAAAATAAGCTTTACTCTATCTTTATCGAGTATGCGTTCCCAAAAATCTGGGTCAGTTGCATCACCATTAATGACATTTCTCCCTTCTTCTCGTTGTTGAGCAACCGATTCTTCCTTGAGTTCAATACCCAGACAAATATTACCGTGCCTTGAATAGAGTTCATCATAAGCACCTGTTCCAATACGGCCCATCCCTAAGATGAGCACTTGTGCATTACCCGGGTTAATGAGTTTGTCTTTCGGATTGAGTGTTTCCGCAAGTTGTGGTTTTAACCAATGAGATGCTCTTCTGTACAACTCATGACCTTTTTTACCAATCGGAGCGGCGACAATAAAGGAAATAGGTACCGCAATAGCGATGGTGACTAATATGTCTCCAGGTAACCAACCCTGATGATAGGCTAAGCCACCCACAATCAGCCCGAACTCACTGTAATTAAATAAACTTAATGAAGCGAGCAATGTCGTTCTGACTCTAAAGTGGAATCGATTTAATACCCAAAAATAGAGCACGCCTTTCAGCGGCAAAAGCACAATAAGCACAAGCGCTAACAACAATCCGGTTAGTGTTGGTTGGGCTGATAAACCGATGTTTAGGAAAAAGCAGACTAAAAAAAGCTCTTTTAAATTGAAGAGTGACTTAGATAACTCAGAAGCCTTACTGTGATCAGATAACAGCATACCTAAAATAATGGCACCTAAATCTGGCTTTAAACCGACAATTTGGAATAGCCCTGCGCCCATGACGAGCGCAAAGAAAATGCCAAATAAAACCAACATTTCTCCGTGCCCAACCCAATCTAAAAGCTTGTAAAACACTGGGCGAATAAAAGGTAATAAAAACAACGCAACTGCATACCAGTGTGGTAGTTTCCCGGTCGATGCAGAAAGGAATATGACCGCAAAGATATCTTGCATTACCAAAATACCAATTGCGAGAGTGCCGTAGATGGCATTCATTTCGCCTTTTTCCTGTAATGATTTTACCGCGAATACAGTGCTGGAAAAGGATAGGGCAAAGCCAATAATAAGCAGTTGAGGGATTCCCAAGCCAGACAAACTGTGCAACCCCAAATACTGCAGAGCTAAAAGAGCAGCCGCAAACATTAAGGTGCACAAGAGGTTATGTAATGTGGCCCCTGCCCATACTTCTTTGGCTAGCAGGGTTTTAATATCCAGCTTTAGGCCTATAGAGAAGAGTAGTAACGTTACCCCTAAATCTGCCAGAGTAGTAATCATTTGGTTCGATTCATAACCAAAATAATGAAGGATAAATCCGGTAACTAAAAAGCCGACTAGAGGAGGTAAGTGGCACTTTAGGGCCACAAAACCGGCTAAAAAGGCACAGGAAATAAATATAAGATCCATAATAGTGTCTGTAATATTGGTAGTGTTTGCTAACTACTTGGGATAACGAGAGCTCACGTATATAGATAATAGCTTAGTGGACTAGTGGAAGTGGATGTTTAACAAGATAAATTTGCTCTCCGTGATGAAGAGCAAATTTACATTATTTTATGCCTTCTAACTTAGATCGTCTCTTCTTCAAGCAATTTTTGCAGCAGTTCGCCGTTTAACATCGCTCGTTTGATTAGGGCAAATGCGCTCAATGTTGGTTGATGGTCTAGCTGGGATGCGACTATTGGTAGGTTGGCATTAAAAGCACCTAGTGATTGGGTAAGAACATTGCGCTCGATCGCTGGGAAAAGAACCGAAGAGGCTTGAGTTATTTGCCCTGCAATAATTATTTTTTGCGGGTTAAATAAGTTGACTGTAATTGCCACGGCTTTCCCTATGTAATTGCCAACACGCGTTAGTGACTCCATTGCTAACGTATCACCTTGCTTGGCATGCTCACAGACGGCTTCAATGGTAATGGTCTCTTCTTGCGTAAGTGACGAAGGATAACCTTGAGCCAGTAAAAGTTTAATATGGGCAAGAATGGCTGGGTTAGTTGCTATGGTCTCAAGGCAGCCAAAGTTCCCACATTGGCAACGTTCACCAAGCGGATCCACTTGGATATGACCAATTTCACCCACATTCCGGTTATGGCCAAGAAATACTTGCCCATTAACAATGATACCTGCACCTGTGCCGCGATGAACGCTAATTAATATCGAATCTTGACAGTCTTGACTGGTACCAAAATAGTGCTCAGCTAGAGCCATTCCCCGGACGTCATTACCCACAAAACACTCGACGTGAAAGTGATTTTTAATGGTGTCTCCGATGGTCATGGTATCGATATCAACATGGGGCATATATTCAACAACGCCACTTTCTGGGTTCACTAGCCCGGGTAATGCAACCCCAATTGCAATAAGCTGTTTGATCTGAGTTTGTTGTTGGCTAATAAAAAACTCAATGAATTGGATGAGGCCCTCTACCAGTTGGGATTGGTCGGTATAGGGAAAGTCTTGACTAAGACTGGATAGCTGCTTACCACTGAGATCGTATAAACCAATCTCAATATAATCACGACCAAGTCTAACCGCGATAGAGTGGAAAAGAGTGACTTCTGTTTTCAAAGAAATCGCTCTGCGTCCACCCGTTGACGCTTGCTGCGCCACTTCTTTGATTAGACCGCGTTCTAATAGCTGGCGAGTAATCTTAGTGACGCTGGCAGGGGCTAATTGACTTACGTCTGCTACTTGAATTCGAGAAATAGGCCCATGTTGATCGATTAAGCGATATACCGCCGCGCTATTTAATTGTTTTACCAGATCTACGTTGCCTATTTGTCCGCCATTCATGCCTAGTTCTGCTCGTATTGTCCATTAACAATTGTCGCTTTGACTGTGAAGTCTCGATCGAAAATCGCTAGATTTGCCACCATGCCAGGTTTTATTTGGCCAAGCTTGTGATCTAAGCCAATGGCTCTAGCTGGATAAAGTGTGGCCATTCTGAGCGCTTCGTCTAAAGCGATACCTACATGCTCTACTGCATTTTCAATGGCTTTAATCATCGTTAACGCAGAGCCGCCAAGTGTGCCATGTTCATCAACACACTTACCATCTCGGTAATATACTTTTTTGCCCACAAAAATAAAGTAATCCATTTCAGCGCCTGCAGGAGCTGTGGCATCGGTCACTAATATCAACTTGTCTTGCTTGATTTTTTTTGCAATACGGATGTTGGCAAAGTCGACGTGAAAGCCATCAGCAATAATGCCAGTGTAGACATCTGGTGAGTCATAAACCGCGCCGACAGCGCCAGGTTCACGGCCAACAATTGAAGACATCGCGTTAAATAAGTGAGTCGCAAATGTCATACCGGACGCAAAACCTTCACGTGCTTGTTGGTAAGTGCAGTTGGTATGACCAAGGGAAACCACAATATTGGCGTTGGCTAACTGAGTGATATGTTGGTGATCGTTCACTTCTGGAGCCATGGTTACTTGTGCAATAACATCACTGTTTTTGCATAGGTAATCCACCATTTCTTGATTCGATGAACGAACATAATCAATATTGTGGATGCCTTTCTTTTCTGGGTTTAGGTAAGGTCCTTCCATATGCAGGCCTAATACTTGATTCGGCTTCGCTGACATATAACGGCGTGTGGTTTCAACCGCTTGACGCATATCCTCATCAGGAGAAGTGATGAAGGTGGGTAAAAAGCTGGTACATCCAGATTTCAGATTCGCTTTATGCATGATATCGAGAGCACTTTCAGAGATATCATCGTTAAACATGACCCCGCCACAACCATTAAGCTGTAAATCGATGAAGCCAGGGGAAACAATAGCACCTTCAAGATCAATTGTTTGGACATCTTCAGGTAGTTGTTGTTCAGGTACAATATTAGTGATCACATCGTTGTTTATAATCACTGCATAACCTTCTAATCTATCTTGCCCGGTATAAACAATGCCGTTGGTAAGTGCGTACTTCATTTGTTAATCCTTCATTTCTATATCTTAATCGACACAGAAAAAGCCTAGCTTTTTTATAGCCGGACTTTTACATACGTTGTGCCGTTATACCCAAAGCATCTCTGTCTAAATTTGCGTCATTTTTAACGCTATTTGGTGTTAACTGGCGCCAAACCCAGCTGGAAATGACTTGGGTATAAATGTTAATCGGAGGCTTTACCTTCTAGTTCCCTATAGGGGAGCTTAAATGACAATTATCCAATATAAATTGTTTAACTGTGAAAAGAATCAAAATATTTTTACTTTAGAATTCAATAAAATATAAAAATTCTAATCACTGACTGTCGTTATGGACACTTTTGTTTAATAGCGAAATAACTTTCAGTGTCACTGAGAAGTAATGAATAGCCGAGTAGTCAATACCTGACTTCCAGTTTACAACTTGCCATTAAGTTACCGTAACTTGACGGTATTTTACTCGGTAATGGATTTTATATTCATCAAGTTCAAATTTAGTATAGCGTAAAATATTGATATTTTATAATGTAAAATAAGTTATGACATAGTCTTCTTTTTTATGAGAATTCAATCAAATTAAAGTGATAGGTATCACATTTAAAAGGGTGAGTGGTTTGCTCGGTATGTTGTTCTGCTTACACTGAACCAACTAAATTGAATGACTAAAATAAGTTATAAGTTACACAAAAAGATGCGTGACAGCATTAAAGATACGGAAATCTAACTGGAGAGAAAATAAGTGAATATACTCGGATATGCACAAAAGCTCGGGAAGGCATTGATGCTGCCTATCGCGACTTTGCCTGTTGCGGCTTTATTACTTCGGCTTGGCCAAGGTGATTTGCTCGACATTCCTTTCATGGCGAACGCTGGTGGCGCCATTTTTGATCACCTTCCACTTTTATTTGGGCTCGGTATTGCCGTTGGTTTATCGGTAGATGGTGCTGGCGCTGCGGGTATTGCGGGCGCTGTTGCCTACTTTGTGGTAACGGCTACGGCAAAAACGATAGACGACTCTATCAATATGTCATTCTTCGGCGGTATATTCGCGGGGATCATTGCGGGCCACTCTTACAACGCTTTTTATAAAACATCTTTACCGCAATGGTTAGCGTTTTTCGCTGGTAAGCGCCTGGTGCCTATTATGGCGGGACTGTTCTCTTTAATTGCTGGTGCAATTTTAGGTGTGATTTGGCCTCCTATCCAAGGTGGCTTGGATGCATTAGCTCATGCTATTTCCTCATCGGGCTCTATTGGTCAATTTGCTTATGGGGTGTTAAATCGTGCACTGATTCCAGTTGGTTTACACCATGTTCTTAATTCATACTTTTGGTTTGGTATGGGTTCATGTCAAGAAGTGGTTGTGCATGGTGCGCATGCCGCAGCGAAAGCATTACCTTCATTGACCAAACTGTGTGTTGATCCAAGTATCGCGAAATCTTTGGTTGTTGGCGATATGCACACATTCCAATTTAAAAATGTAGTGACACCTGAAGTAACCGCTGTTGTTGACCGGGTGACAGACATTGTAAAAACCGGTGATCTAAATCGCTTCTTTGGTGGAGATTTAAGTGCTGGTACTTACATGAATGGTTTCTTCCCAGTGATGATGTTTGGTTTGCCCGGCGCTGCATTTGCGATGTACCTAGCCGCGCCAAAAGAAAAACGTACGGAAGTGGGGGGCATATTATTTTCTGTTGCGTTCTGTGCTTTTCTAACCGGTATCACTGAACCATTGGAATTCCTATTCGTATTTTTAGCACCGGCTCTTTATGCGATCCATGCTGTCTTTACGGGGTTATCTTTAGTTATTGCTAATATGTTTGGTACGCTAGACGGTTTTGGTTTCTCTGCCGGCTTACTTGATTTCGCTCTGAACTGGGGACTAGCAACCAAGCCATTTACTTTATTGCTGATTGGTATTGCTTTCTTCTTCTTGTATTTCTTTACGTTCAGCTTCGCGATTCGCTTCTTTAATTTGAAATCACCTGGTCGAGAGGAAGATCCGTCAGCAGCACCATCTCCCGCAGATAAAGGTCACGTTCCTGCTACAGACAATGGCATACTTGCCAAGCAGTATTTAAAGGCATTAGGTGGTCACGCTAACTTAGCAAATATTGATGCATGTATTACACGGTTACGTTTAACGGTGAATGATACTTCAGTGATTGATGAAAAAACGTTGAAACATCTTGGTGCCATGGGCGTAGTCAAATTAGGCGAAAATAACTTGCAGGTTATTCTGGGGCCGTTGGCAGAAATTATCGCTGGAGAGATGAACACGATCTCGCCAGATGAAGACTTATCCGATGTGACATTGCCATAAACGGCAATCAAGCATACTATGCTGCCCTCCCTAGTGGAGGGCTTTTTTGTAAAACAAAGTGGTTTATTTCAACGAATAGCGCTTTGAAAAGCAACAAACCATAAATAATCATAAGAAAAGCCATGCTTTTTATTGTGCATTACTTAATAATTGTGGATCATTAACCATAATAGTTTCTGTAGTGGTGGTGAAATAAACTGAAACCGCCATAAATCACAGAGAACTTTGTCTGACAATACTAAATAAACTTGAGGTGCTATAGATGAGTGAAGCTGAGGCTCGTCCATCGAACTTCATTCGCCAAATCATCGATAAAGATTTAGCGGATGGTAAACACACTAGCGTGCATACTCGTTTCCCACCGGAACCAAACGGTTATCTACACATTGGGCACGCAAAATCTATCTGTTTGAACTTTGGTATTGCTCAGGACTATCAGGGACAGTGTAACTTACGTTTTGATGACACTAACCCAGAGAAAGAAGATCTCGAATACGTTGAGTCGATTAAGAAAGATGTAGGCTGGTTAGGCTTTCAATGGTCAGGGGATATCCATTATTCTTCTGATTACTTTGATAAGCTATACGAATATGCAATCGAACTGATTAACAAAGGCTTAGCGTATGTCGAAGAGCTAAGTCCTGAGCAGATTCGTGAATACCGCGGCACATTGACTGCACCGGGTAAACACAGTCCATACCGTGACCGCAGTGTGGAAGAAAACCTAGCATTGTTTGAAAAAATGCGTGCTGGTGGTTTTGCTGAAGGTACGGCATGTCTACGTGCAAAAATTGATATGTCTTCATCATTTATGGTGTTGCGCGATCCTGTTATCTATCGTGTGCGCTTCGCAACTCACCATCAAACTGGTGATAAATGGTGCATTTATCCAATGTACGACTTCACGCACTGTATTTCTGATGCGTTAGAAGGGATTACTCATTCATTATGTACGCTTGAATTCCAAGACAACCGTCGTTTGTACGACTGGGTATTGGACCACATCGATATTGATTGTCACCCTCGTCAATACGAATTCAGTCGTCTGAATCTTGAATACACGGTAATGTCTAAGCGTAAGCTAAACCAACTTGTAACCGAAAAATTGGTTCAAGGTTGGGATGACCCTCGTATGCCGACTATTTCAGGTCTGCGTCGCCGTGGTTTTACTGCTGCATCTATTCGTGAATTCTGTAAACGTATTGGTGTGACTAAACAAGACAATATGATTGAATTCAGTTCACTTGAGTCTTGTATTCGTGACGATTTAAATGAAAATGCACCTCGTGCAATGGCCGTACTAGATCCTGTTAAAATTGTGATCGAAAACTACGACGCCGATAAAGTAGAAGTATTAAATCTGCCGAATCATCCAAACAAGCCTGAAATGGGCGAACGTGAGGTTCCGTTTACTCGTGAAGTTTGGATCGAGCGTGAAGATTTCCGTGAAGAAGCAAACAAGAAGTACAAGCGTTTGGTTCTTGGTAAAGAAGTTCGTCTTCGTGGTGCTTATGTGATTAAAGCTGAACGCATTGAAAAAGACGACGCTGGAAATATTACGACTATCTACTGTACTTACGATTCAGAAACATTAGGCGCGAATCCATCTGATGGCCGTAAGGTTAAAGGCGTTATTCACTGGGTATCTGTCGGTGAAGGTGTACCGGCAGAATTCCGTTTATACGACCGCTTGTTTACAGTGCCAAATCCAGGTGCTGCCGATGACTTTGCTGCGACCATTAATCCCGAATCATTAGTGAAACAGCAGGGCTTTGTTGAACCAAGCCTGGTATCTGCTGAAGCTGAATTTGGTTACCAATTTGAACGTATTGGTTATTTCTGCGCTGATAACAAAGATTCTAAGCCAGAGGCTTTAATCTTTAACCGTACTGTTGGCCTGCGTGATACTTGGGCCAAGATTGAAGCAAAATAACTTGTTGCAGTAAGAAAATGTTAAAGCCAGCGTCTCCGCTGGCTTTATTTTTTTCACAAGATTAATTAACCTTTTTGCAGGGAAAACAAAGGAGATAAGGAAAATTGTGTGAGATTTATGCGATTATTAGCCGTACCACACATTTTTTGGGTTTGTCCCTATAGTTTTGTCCCGCATTTCCGATATATTTAACAGATCTGTTTTTAATTTTTCCAAGCACATAGCTGAGCCTTATATGCGTCAATTTTTTAAGCGTTTGCTACTCCCTGTTGCAATAGCAGTCGCGACTCAGACTTCATTGGTCAGTGCTGAGGGGATTCGTCTTATTGGCCCGAGTGGTCAAGTTCAATCGTCGCCTCAATATAACACCGAAGTCCTTCGTAATTCGCAAACTACGGCGGGTGAAACACAACCGGCTAAATTTTTTGGCCCGACTAGTGAGCAAGATACTCTCTGGTCTATTGCGTCTCGTCTGCGACCTTCCAATACTGTTTCGGTTCAGCAAACGCTGTTGGCGATTTATCGTTTAAATCCTCAAGCATTTGAAAATCAAAATATTCATAGTTTGCTACCTGGTAGCACCTTACGGATTCCATCTTTAGCTCAGGTGCGCAGTGCAACGACGGCAGAAGCCATACGCATAATGAAAGCGCATCAAGCTCGTTTGGATGCGCAAAAAGCACAACAGACGACAAAAGCACCAGTAGCCAATCAAAACGCTGCGCCAGCAAATAATGAATCGCAAACCAATAAGTCAGCTACCACGGCTAATCCAACGCAAACACCAGCAAAAGCTGCTGACATTGAACAACAAATAACCTCATCAAAGAGCGAGGTTATGGCTCTCGAAGAGAAAAATCACCATCTTCGTTTGCAAGTGTCACAACTTCAAACCGAAATGGATACGCTAAAGAATCAGCTGTCCGATGAAGGGCGTATTCGTCAAGAAATAGAAAAAGCCTTACAGGAAAAACGAGTTCAGCAAGAAGAAGCGGCTCGAATGAAAAAGTCAGGTTTGGACGAATTGGTTGAAAACCCATGGTTAGTTGGGGCTCTAGCTCTCATTCCTGGACTTTTAATCGCGTTATTGGTTGTTTGGTTGTTGGGCCGTAAACGTAAAGATGAACCAGAAGAGCAAGTCGTACCAGAACAAGCCATTGTTGCTGAAGAGCCTATCACGCTAGGTGATGAACCTCTTGATATGGATGATGATGAGCTCAAACTGGATGAAGATCTGTTTGGTGAGTCGAGCAGCGATGAAGAGATTCTTTTCGATGATGAGTCATTATCAGAAGAAGATGATAAATCAGCAGAAGATGACCTCTTTGCTGAAATGGCCGATGATGATATGGATTTCGATCTCGGGGACGAAGATGGTGAAGATCTGTTCGCGGGCATTGGCGATGATGGTGATCTCGATGCAGATCTTGCTGGCGACGGTGGAGATGAAGCGCTCGGTTTAGATGAAATGCAAGATGCTTTAGATAAAGCATCAGAGCTGAGCGATGATGATCTGTTCGATTTGTCCAGTGATGATGATGGTTCAATCTCGCAAGATGATATTGAAGCATTGTTAGCTGAAGGAGATGATGAAGACCTCGCCGGTGATGAGCTTGATCAGTCGTTACTTGATGAACTACTCGCGAGTGGTGAAAGTGATCCTACTGATGAAACCGTTGACTTTGATTCCATGGTCGATGAAGACTCGCCATCGGCAGATGAGCTCGATTTAGGTCTAGATGGTGATCTTGATTTGAGTGACAGTGTTGCATCTGACGAGGAGTTGGATGAACTGTTTAACAATATCGAAGCTCAAGCTGACATAGAAACTTTAGAAGCGCAGGCAACTGAAGCAGAGGCATCTGATGATGATTTGCTTGATGATATGTTAGAGCCATCAAGCGATGAAACGACAAAAGAAAACAATTCGGTTATTGATGAAAATAGTGCAGCTCTACTCGATGAATTGCTGCAAGAGCCAACAGAAACTGATGAAGATGCAGACTTATTGTCACGTCTTGAATCAAGTGACGAGATGTTGGATGAGTTGCTCAATGACGGGGAAGAAGCAGAAGATGTTTTCGACCTGAGTGATAACAGTACCGAATTACTTGATGAGTTATTGGATGAAGGGCCATCTCAAATCGGTATTGATGATTTGGTTGAGGATCCTGAAGTTGAGGAGTTAAATTCTGAGGAGAATTCAGAAGATGATGGCACTGAATTGTTCGATGAGTTACTGGAGATAGAGCAACAAGCAGCATCCGACGAACCATTCGATAGTGAACATTTCATTGATGATCTAATCAGTAACGTCCCAGAAAAAGATCCTTTAATGGAAGACTTTGCTGAGGAGCAATCCGATGATAATCCAGTTGAAAATAGTTTTGACTTTGAACCTGAGATAGAAGGAAGCTCTGAAGAGCCAGAGCCAGAGCCAGAGCCAGAGCCAGAGCCAGAGCCAGAGCCAGAGCCAGAGCCAAATGAATTCGGTGTTCCTCAAGATGATGATTGGTTAATCGAAGAACCTGAGCAACAGGATGATGGCGAAGATAGTAGAGTGTTTGACTTGGCCGAGGAAGAATTGCCTGAGAGAACAGAGTCTGATCCTGAATCTCATGCACATTCTGAAGAAGCGCATAGTGAACAACTTGACACAGTTCAGCCAAACATTGAATTAGATGAACAGACTCCAGCAATTGATGAAGTTGCTGCAACGGAAAGTGAATCTGTATTAGCTCAACAGCAAGCCGATGAACACCAATTAACCGATCAGGAATCGGAGGTGTCTTCTGGTGACGTAAGCGAACCTGAGGAAGAATCTGTAGCAGAAACTTTAGCTACAGAGGATGTTGCTCCTATCACTGAAGCGGTTGGGGAACAAGAGGTTACTGAAGACGATGCGTTAGCGGCAATTGAAGAGCCTGAGGTTACCGCAGAAGCGCCAACGCAAGCAGAGNCTGAGGAAGAATCTGTAGCAGAAACTTTAGCTACAGAGGATGTTGCTCCTATCACTGAAGCGGTTGGGGAACAAGAGGTTACTGAAGACGATGCGTTAGCGGCAATTGAAGAGCCTGAGGTTACCGCAGAAGCGCCAACGCAAGCAGAGACTGATGATGAATTCGCGCTGGACGATTTCGACCTTGGCGATGNCGAGCTTCCTGAATTCACTGAAGACGATGCGTTAGCTGCTGTTGATGAGCCAGAGGCTCCGATTGAAGAGCCTGAGGTTACCGCAGAAGCGCCAACGCAAGCAGAGGCTGATGATGAATTCGCGCTGGACGATTTTGACCTTGGCGACGATGAGCTTCCAGAGTTCACTGAAGACGATGCGTTAGCTGCTGTTGATGAGCCAGAGGCTCCGATTGAAGAGCCTGAGGTTACCGCAGAAGAACCAACGCAAGCAGAGGCTGATGATGAATTCGCGCTGGACGATTTNGACCTTGGCGACGATGAGCTTCCAGATTTCACTGAAGACGATGCGTTAGCTGCTGTTGATGAGCCAGAGGCTCCGATTGAAGAGCCTGAGGTTAGCGCAGAAGCGCCAACGCAAGCAGAGGCTGATGATGAATTCGCGCTGGATGATTTTGATCTTGGTGATGAAGAGCTTCCTGAATTCACAGAAGACGATGCGTTAGCTGCTGTTGATGAGTCAGAGGCTCCGATTGAAGAGCCTGAGGNCTGAGGAAGAATCTGTAGCAGAAACTTTAGCTACAGAGGATGTTGCTCCTATCACTGAAGCGGTTGGGGAACAAGAGGTTACTGAAGACGATGCGTTAGCGGCAATTGAAGAGCCTGAGGTTACCGCAGAAGCGCCAACGCAAGCAGAGGCTGATGATGAATTCGCGCTGGACGATTTCGACCTTGGCGATGANGAGCTTCCTGAATTCACTGAAGACGATGCGTTAGCTGCTGTTGATGAGTCAGNGGATCCGATTGAAGAGCCTGAGGTTACCGCAGAAGCGCCAACGCAAGAAGAGGCTGATGATGAATTTGCGCTGGATGATTTTGATCTTGGTGATGAAGAGCTTCCTGAATTCACAGAAGACGATGCGTTAGCTGCTGTTGATGAGTCAGAGGCTCCGATTGAAGAGCCTGAGGTTACCGCTGAAGCGCCAACGCAAGCAGAGGCTGATGATGAATTCGCGCTGGACGATTTTGACCTTGGCGACGATGAGCTTCCAGAGTTCACAGAAGACGATGCGTTAGCTGCTGTTGATGAGCCAGAGGCTCCGATTGAAGAGCCTGAGGTTANCGCAGAAGCGCCAACGCAAGCAGAGGCTGATGATGAATTCGCGCTGGACGATTTCGACCTTGGTGATGAAGAGCTTCCCGAATTTACTGAAGAAGACGCTTTAGCAAATGCTGAAGAGCCGACCAGAGAAGAACCTCAAGCCACAGCAGCAGAATTTGATGAATTTGATCTCGGTGATGACGCGTTACCCGAATACACAGAGGAAGATGCCTTAGCTGAATTTACTCCACCGGAAGAGCGATTAGATTCGGATGGGGAGTCTTTAGCAGAGGATGACTCTAGATTAGAAAAAGGGACTGTTGAAGAACCAAAAACAAATGCGGAAGATTTATCAAATTTAACCGATGGGTATGAAGAGCAATCATTATCCAATTGGTTAGATGAATCGGATAGCGAGCAAGACGGTTTTGACTTTGATACCCCAATAGATGCCCGAACCATAGATAGTGCCGGTATGGATATCGACGCTATGTTAGAAATGGGAGGGGAAGATTGGAATGGTTTCAACTTAACACCAGAGCAACAAGCTGATATATCGGATGATGTTCCGGATGAAGAAGCGGCTGTTTGGCAGTCTGATATTCAAAATCAAACGGCGGATGTTGTTGAAGAAAACTGGGGTCAACAAGACGAAATTGATGATATTGAACCCAACAATAAGAAGTTCATGACAATTGATGAGCTGATGGCTCAAGTAGAAGGTGATGAAGACGGTTTCAATCCAGATGAAGAAGATTTAAAACTGGACGTCGGTTTGAATGAATTTCCAGATGTCATCGGTGATATTTCCGATGTTGATGTTGATCTTAATGCTGCCGCTGCAGGTAAACTAGATTTAGCTAAAATGTACGTCGAAATGAATGACAGTAAGAGTGCAATTAAGCTATTAGAAGAGGCGATTGTTGATGGTGATGATAATATCCGTCAGCAAGCCAAATTGCTTATTGATAAGCTAAATGGTCGAGCATAGGACATAAAAGGCAGGGAAATCCTGCCTTTTATGCGTACAAATTAGAAATTCTTATCAATTGATATTATACTTCTCGCCCCCATTTTTAATGAGAAGAACATCATGAGAATTGCTTTAGGTATTGAGTATGATGGTGCTCAGTACTATGGTTGGCAACGACAACGAGAAGTACCCAGCGTCCAAGAGCATTTGGAAAAAGCGCTTAGCGTTATTGCTAATCACCCTGTTGAGGTGCAATGTGCGGGACGCACAGATGCCGGTGTTCACGGAACAGGGCAAGTTGTCCACTTTGATACCTCAGCAGAGCGCAAAATGGTAGCTTGGACGATGGGGGCCAATGCTAATATGCCAAAGAATATTGCGGTACGTTGGGCTAAAGCTGTGCCTGAAGAGTTTCATGCTCGTTTCAGTGCTACGGCGCGCAGGTATCGTTATATCATCTATAATCATGCGTATCGTCCAGCGATTTTAAATCAGGGCGTGAGTCATTATCACGGTGATTTAGATGAAGAAAAAATGCAGATAGCAGGACAATATCTGTTAGGTGAAAATGATTTCACATCGTTTCGAGCCGCACACTGTCAGTCACGTAGCCCATGGCGTAATGTGATGCATTTAAATGTGACTAGGAAAGGACATTTTGTTGTTGTGGATATTAAAGCGAATGCTTTTGTACACCACATGGTTCGTAATATCGTTGGCAGCTTAATTGCTGTCGGACGAGGTGAGCAACCACCCGAATGGATTCAGTGGTTACTTCAAGCTAAAGACCGTAACTTGGCTGGTGCAACAGCAAAAGCTGAAGGTCTCTACTTAGTTGAAGTGGATTATCCACAAGAGTTTAATTTGCCTAAAGTTCCTGTTGGACCTTTATTTTTACCTGATGAGTTACTCGGTTAAGTTTTAGGCAATAAACTCCCCAAAGTCATGCGTGTGCCCTGTGTGAAAAATAGGTACAACCAGTTTTTTGTGCACAGTTAGGCGGTTATGTGGTTTAATCCTCACGCATTAATATTCGATTTGTATCTTTCGCGATGGCGCGGGAGAGTAGAAAGAAAAAGGTCTTCCATGAGTTGGCTCGAAAAGATTTTAGACAAAACCCATATCGTAAGTTCTCGCAAAGCAAATATCCCAGAAGGGGTATGGACGAAATGTACCTCATGTGAGCAGGTATTGTATTACGCGGAATTAGAACGAAATCTAGAAGTTTGTCCTAAGTGTAATCACCATATGCGTATGACCGCTCGTCGTCGCTTAGAAACCTTCTTGGATGAAGATAATCGTTACGAAATTGCTGCAGAACTTGAACCACAAGATAAACTGAAATTTAAAGATCAGAAACGTTATAAAGAACGTATCGCAGCAGCACAGAAGAAAAGCGGTGAGAAAGACGCTTTAATCGCGATGAAAGGCGAAGTGATGACGGTGCCAGTTGTGGCATGTGCTTTTGAATTCTCTTTCATGGGCGGCTCGATGGGCTCGGTAGTAGGTGCGCGTTTTGTTCAGGCAGTTAATGAAGCTATTGAACATAACTGTGGTTTAGTTTGTTTCTCTGCAAGCGGCGGTGCTCGTATGCAGGAAGCGCTAATGTCACTAATGCAGATGGCGAAAACCAGTGCAGCTTTAGAACGTCTATCGCAAAAAGGTTTGCCATTTATTTCTGTTTTGACTGACCCAACCATGGGGGGTGTATCTGCAAGTCTAGCGATGCTAGGGGACATCAATATTGGTGAACCTAAAGCTCTTATTGGATTTGCTGGTCGTCGAGTTATTGAACAAACAGTACGTGAAGATCTACCAGAAGGTTTCCAACGTAGTGAATTCCTGCTTGAGCATGGTGCTATCGATATGATCGTTGATCGTCGTGATATGCGTGATCGAGTGTCAGGTTTACTCGCAAAAATGACTGGTCAAGAATCACCTTTTGCTCATCAAGTAGAAGAAGAGCAAAATGATGAATCATATTCTGTACCAGAAGCAGACAAAAAAGGGTAAAGTAGTCACTAACTAAACCAACGCAAACATGGTTATACGTTAGATGAAACAAAACCTAATTCCACAAGCCACATCTCCTCTTACGGTGTGGCTTGATTATTTAACTCATATTCACACATCTGCTATCGATCTTGGTCTTGAACGCGTCTCTGCAGTGGCTGAAAAAGCCAGACTGACCAAACCTGCTCCTACAGTTATCACCGTTGCTGGTACCAATGGCAAAGGCTCCACCTGTGCTTTAATGGAAGCTATTTTACTTGATGCTGGCTATAAAGTAGGTGTTTACAATTCCCCTCATCTTATTCGCTACAACGAACGTGTGCGTGTAAACGGCCAAGAGCTTGCAGATGAAAAACATACTGCGGCTTTTGCCTATATCGAAGAACAACGCGGAGATGTTTCACTCAGTTTCTTTGAATACGGCACATTGGCTGCCTTAAGAATATTTCAGACCGAAAAAGTGGATGTTGTATTACTTGAAGTGGGACTCGGTGGGCGCTTAGATGCGACAAATGTCGTTGATCACGATGTTTCTGTGATCACTAGCCTGGCTATCGATCATGTTGATTGGCTAGGGGATGACATCAATGTCATTGGCTATGAAAAGGCCGGGATTTTCCGCGGTGGCAAGCCTGCGATTTGCGGCCAGCCCACTCCTCCTGCCACTGTTGCGGCTCATGCTGATGATATCAAAGCAGATTTCTACCAAGTTGGCATCCAGTTTGATTATGAAAAAACGTCGGATACAAGTTGGCGTTGGCATAGTGGCAGTTTTGATCTCGATGATTTACCGTTACCTTCGTTACCATTGCCGAACGCTGCCACATCGTTGATGGCATTAGGTAAATCCGGGCTAGAGATTACCGATATCAATATCACGAATGGATTAAAAAATGCCCAATTGGCTGGTCGAATGCAACAAATCCACAGTTCACCCGTGATTTTGCTGGATGTGGCTCATAACCCACACTCCGCTGGATACCTTGTCAGTCAACTTGAGTCACGTTTAAAAGGGCAAAAAGTTCATTTAGTTGTCGGTATGCTGCATGATAAAGATATCAAATCAACGATGGGAATTTTGGCACCTGTAGTAGACTCGTGGTATCCGGCTTCTTTGCATGGACCTCGTGCCGCGACTGCAGATGAGCTTTGCAGTTACATACAGCCATTTACCAGTCAAACATTAGTTGAATATCCAACACCAGTGCAGGCTTTTGAAGCAGCGTTGACACAAGTTTCGGACGAGGATGTCATAGTCGTCGCCGGTTCATTCCACACAGTTGGTGAAGTGTTGGAGCATTGGCAAACTAAAGGAGTATAAATGGCGAGCAAGTTTCAAAGCCGTTTGGTAGGTACTATTGTTTTAGTCGCAGTTGGAGTTATTGTCTTACCTGACGTCCTTGATGGGCAAAAGACACACTATAAAGAAGATGTAGCGAGTATCCCTATTAAACCAGAGCTGGATAGTAATTCTGAGCAGTTCGAGGTATTGGACCCTGTTGAAGATAAAGCCGAACTTCCTAAATCTCCTGTTACTGTCACCGAACAGAGTAACGTAGATAAAGGCAAATCGGTGAATGCATCTCAGCCGAAGAAGAGTGATCAGGTGAAAACCGTTGTTACTCAATCTGCGAATAACCCAGACGATGCTCAGTTTAAAGATAGTGCCTGGCTCATCCAGTTAATGGCGTTGAAAAATGCTGATAACGCTCAGAAGGTGGTTGCTGACCTACAAAAACGTGGTTATCAAGCACACACGAAAAAGGAAAACGGATTTACTCGGGTAATCATAGGGCCTGATGTTTCAAAGAGTAAGTTAGAGCAGCAGCTTGATGAATTAGAGAAAATTACCGGTGCAAAAGGTCAATTGCTCAAATTTAAGCCGCTAAACCCATAAGAAAACGTTTGCGTCGCGCATTTTTCTGTTAAAATGCGCCCAAACTTAAGATGTAGAATTCATGAATTGGTTAGATATTGTCATTTTAAGTGTGATCGGCTTGTCTGCGCTGATCAGTTTGGTACGTGGCTTTGCTAGGGAAGCATTGTCGTTAGTGATTTGGTTTGGAGCGTTTTATATCGCTTCTCAGTATTACGCAAAATTGGCAGTATACTTTACCAATATCAAAGATGAGGTATTCCGCAACGGCGCAGCGATAGCTGCATTGTTTGTCGCTACACTTATCGTCGGAGCCATCGTCAACTACGTAATATCGCAGTTGGTGCAAAAAACAGGTTTGTCCGGTACGGATCGGATCCTTGGCGTTGTATTTGGCGCCTTAAGAGGCGTACTTATTGTCGCTGCAGCCTTGTTTTTTTTAGATGCGTTCACCGCGTTTCCGGACTCAGAGTGGTGGAAAAACTCGCAATTGGTTCCTGAATTTAGTCGAATCATTTCGCCGTTTTTCGAACACTTGCAAGCAACATCAAGTTTTCTTTCTGGCGCACATTAGCGCCAGTTATCGTCGCAAATCGAGGATTAGCACATGTGTGGTATTGTAGGAATCGTGGGCACAACGCCTGTAAACCAGTCTATTTATGACGCGCTAACGGTATTACAGCATCGTGGCCAAGATGCCGCGGGTATTTGTACCATAGAAAGCAATCGTTTTCGTCTGCGTAAGGCGAATGGGTTAGTGAAAGATGTCTTTGAAGCAAGACATATGCAACGTCTCCAAGGCACTGTCGGTATCGGCCATGTTCGTTACCCAACTGCAGGTAGCTCAAGCGCTTCAGAAGCTCAGCCTTTCTATGTTAACTCTCCTTTCGGTATTACTCTGGCTCACAATGGTAACTTGACTAACGCAAGTGAAGTTCGCCAGCGAGTTTATGATAAAGACCGTCGTCACGTTAATACGACTTCAGATTCTGAAGTGTTATTGAATGTATTAGCTCATGAAATTGATACAGTTCGTGGCACCGTAAATGAAGATGACGTGTTCCGTGCTGTTGCTAATGTTCACCGTACTATTAAAGGTGCTTACGCTGTTGTTGCAATGATCATCGGTCATGGTTTGATTGCTTTCCGTGACCCACATGGTATTCGCCCACTTTGTTTAGGTAAACGTGAAGTCGCTGGTCGTACAGAGTACATGGTTGCCTCTGAATCAGTAGCATTAGATGCGGTCGGTTTTGATTTTGTTCGTGATGTTGCTCCAGGCGAAGCGGTATACGCAACATTTGATGGTAAGCTATACACGAAACAATGTGCTGATAATCCGACGCTAAATCCATGTATTTTTGAATTCGTTTATTTTGCTCGTCCTGATTCATTTATCGACAAGATCTCTGTGTACAGTGCTCGTGTTGAAATGGGTAATAAATTGGGTGAACGGATTAAAAATGAATACTCTGATCTTGATATTGATGTCGTAATTCCTATCCCAGAAACATCAAATGATATCGCTTTACGCATTGCCCAAGCCATTAATATTCCATACCGTCAGGGGTTTGTGAAAAACCGTTATGTTGGCCGTACTTTTATTATGCCAGGGCAGCAACAACGTAAAAAATCGGTACGTCGTAAATTGAACGCTATCCGTTCTGAGTTTAAAGGCAAAAACGTATTATTAGTGGATGATTCCATTGTACGCGGTACCACATCAGAACAGATCATCGAAATGGCGCGTGATGCAGGTGCAAATAAAGTGTATATGGTATCTGCGGCTCCAGAAATTCGTTTCCCTAACGTTTATGGTATCGATATGCCAAGCGTTAATGAATTGATAGCGCATGGTCGTGACAACGAAGCGATTTGTAAGCAAATTGGCGCAGATGCATTAATCTTCCAAACGTTAGATGATTTAGTGGACGCTGTCGGTTGTGGTAACCCTGATATTACTCAGTTTGAAACATCAGTCTTCAATGGTGAGTATGTCACAGGAGATATCGATCAAAACTATCTTGAGTATCTTGAGTCAATGCGCAACGATGATGCGAAGCTGCAACGCGAAATCCAACAAGATTTAGCAAACTTAGAGTTGCATAACGAAGGCGCGTAAGGTGTAAACCGAATTAATTTCTTGAAAGGGCTTCCACGAGGAAGCCTTTTTTATATCGGTTGTAGTGGTACGAGCATAAAAAAGCAGCGTTAATTAACGCTGCTTTTGAGGTCATTTGGGTATAAACGATGAGCTTAACAACTATAAAACCATAGCAGCTATCCAGCCGAAGATGATCAATGGGATATTATAGTGAACAAAAGTGGGAACCACGGTTTCCCATATGTGCTCATGCTGGCCATCAATATTTAAACCCGACGTTGGGCCTAAGGTAGAATCGGAAGCTGGTGAACCCGCATCCCCCAATGCTGCTGCAGTACCTACCAGAGCAATGGTCGCCATTGGTGAAAAGCCAAAAGCGAGAGCGAGAGGTACGTAGATGGTTGCGATGATTGGAATGGTTGAAAATGATGAACCAATACCCATAGTTACAAGTAGACCGACAACCAACATCAATAGCGCAGCTAGAGGACGGTTATCGCCAATACTCGTTGATAATGCCTGAACTAATGATTCAACGCCACCAGACTGTTTCATTACCGCTGCGAATCCCGCTGCTGCAATCATGATAAACCCGATCATTGCCATCATATGTACACCTTGGGTGAATACATCATGAGTTTCTTTCCATGCGATAACACCACCAAAGGTGAAAACCATGAAGCCGGCTAGGGCACCAATAATCATAGACCCTGTTGCTAATTGAACTGCAAGCGCCGCAATAATACCGATAATAGCAACGACAATATGTTTTTTATTTAACGTAATATGTTTTTGCTCAGTAGACGTATAGTGCGTTTCTTTATATTCACGAGGTTTACGGTAACTAAAGAATACGGCGACTAAAAGACCGAATACCATTCCCGCACCTGGTAACAGCATTGCTGTTGGAACTTGTGCAGCCGTTACGTGAGCTAGGCCGTTATCGTGTAGGTTTTTGAGCAGAATGTTATTTAAGAAAATGCCACCGAAGCCGATAGGCAGGATCATATAAGGTGTGATTAAGCCAAAAGTGAGTACACAAGCAATTAAACGGCGATCGAGTTTAAGTTTTGCAAAAACGCCAAGCAATGGTGGAATTAAAATTGGGATAAAGGCGATATGAACAGGAATAACATTTTGAGACGAAATTGCCATCAAAAGTAGGGCAACAAGAACTAAGTATTTTAGGCCAATAGTTGCAGCGCCGTGCTCTTTGCCATGTAATTTCTTAATGACGTATTGAGCAAGTAAATCAGTAATTCCCGAGCGCGAGATAGCGACAGCAAAGGTCCCTAACATAGCGTAACTTAGAGCAATAGTGGCACCACCACCTAAGCCACTTTCAAAGGCAGCGACAGCATCGGTAAGGCTCATACCCGAGACCAAACCGCCGACGATGGCACTAAAAGTAAGTGCAACAACGACATTGATGCGCATCAATGCTAGAAGTAGCATGATACAGACAGAAATAACGACAGGATTCATTTTATTCTCGAACAGTTGTGCTTCAACTATGCAAAATGTACTCAAATACACTTAAAGTCCCACTGATTGAATGAGGACAAAAATGTTCAGAGCCATTTCAACTAGATAATTATTTAATTTTTTTCATCATCACTAATTAATGGCCAGCCACCGAGTGCTTTCCATTTATTAACGATACCGCAAAAGAGCTGTGCAGTTTGCTCAGTATCATACAACGCAGAATGAGCCTCTTTATTATCGAAGTCCATTCCTGCGGTACGACACGCTTTTGCTAACACAGTTTGCCCATAGGCAAGGCCAGCTAAGGTTGCTGTATCAAAGGTAGCAAAAGGATGGAAAGGTACCCGTTTAAGCTTACAGCGCTCATTGGCTGCCATAACAAAACCGTGATCAAATGCTGCGTTATGTGCCACGATGATTGCTCGGCTGCAATCGGCATCTTTTTGCTCTTTACGCACTTGTTTGTAGATTTCTTTAAGCGCGTAATCTTCACTTACTGCCCCACGCAGTGGGCTAAAAGGATCGTGGATACCGTTAAATTCAAGAGCGGCTGGCTCCAAATTAGATCCTTCGAAAGGTTCAACATGAAAGTGAATGGTTGAGGCTGGATGGAGATCGCCATGTTCGTCCATGCGAAGTGTAACAGCACAGATTTCTAACAAGGCGTCGGTTTTGGCATTAAACCCCGCAGTTTCTACATCGATAACCACTGGAAAATAGCCACGAAAGCGTTTTTTCAGGGTTAGAGCTTCATCGGTATTATTCATGTTTACCCTAGTGTGTGTGACAGGGGCAGCATTATTGCAGATTATGCTGATAAAAAAAATCCGCATGGCTATTTTGAGTGTAATTTCTGCTTTTTTATTGGCTAAACATACTAGAAATATTTATATAACTAGATATTAAATCTGGAATGTTAGGGTTTGGTGGTTATGACACTAATAATTCTTTCTCAAAGGTAATAGATTCTAGTGTGGGTTAAAAATGTACGCATGTTGGGTGAGATACGATGAATTGGCGAGATTTTTGCATCCTTATTGTCATAGCGAGCGCAGTGGCAACTGTTGTCTCATCATTACCGTGTTGTATTAAGAGAAAAGCTTTATGAATAAATGGGTTGTGTCAGGTTTAATGACCGTCGGAATGATGACGTCGTTAGCGGCATATGGGTTCGAAAAACACTATGTGGCAAAACCGGAGCAGTCTAAATGGGAACTCAAAACGAATACTCCGCTTGAGTGCCGCTTAGTGCACCCCATTCCAAACTATGGTGATGCTGAATTTTCCTCTCATGCGGGTAAAAAAATTAATCTAGATTTTGAATTAAAGATGTTACGTCCTATGGGGGCAACACGAGATGTAAGTTTAGTCTCTATGCCTCCAGCTTGGCGGCCAGGAGAAAGTGCTGAGCGCATGACAACCCTAAAATTCTTTAAACAGTTTGATGGCTACGTCGGTGGGCAAACTGCTTGGACTATGTTAAGTGAATTAGAGCAGGGGCGTTATCCTACATTCAGCTACTCAGACTGGCAAAGTGGTGATAAACGTATTGAAGTTGGGCTATCTTCGGTGTTGTTCCAGGCGCAATACAATGCGTTTAGTGATTGCCTGTCAAAATTACTACCCTACAGTTTTGAAGACATTTCATTCACTATCTTGCACTATGATCCGGGCAATAACGTTGAGCTAAATAAAGCATCACAGAGACGTTTGGCGCAAATAGCTAATTACATTAAGTACAACAATAATATCGATTTAGTCTTGGTTTCGACTTATACGGATTCCGCAGAAACGAAAAACGTTAGCCAAGATTTATCTGATAAACGTGCTGAATCATTACGTAAGTATTTTGAGTCATTGGGATTGCCGCAAGATCGTATCCGTGTAGAAGGTTACGGTAAACGTCGTCCTATTGCCGATAATGCGTCGCCGATTGGTAAAGCGAAAAACCGTCGGGTTGTGATATCGTTGGGCCGTACAGATATGTACTATTAACCGATGCTTTCTTGATTAGTCACAGGATAAAAGGTGAGTACCACCTTTTATCCTAGGTTCTGAGCTAGTTCAAACGGAATTTAGCTATTAAATTGCACGTCGATGCGCTATCTACATCTTTGACCAGTTGGGCTAATTTAGGATTAGGGTGGCGTTTCATAAATTCTACCAGCGCTTTTTTGCAGCAGCCGAGTGAATCAATAAATGCTTCACAGGTCCGATTCTGGCATTGAGGGATTAAGGTAAATACCCGTTCAGACGCCAATTCGAGATATTTTAATTCGTATTGGTCATCACCCACCTGACGCCAAAAATCAGCCATATTATGGCAGGAGATAACCGAAATCATTAAGCGTTCTTCGAGCTCAATTTCTTCTACATCAGCTAGGCGTTCACTAAGAGTTAACGCTTGCTGGTAATGTAAAATACTGCGGATATGATCGGTTTCTTGCATCGCATTATCAGCGAGTAACGTATGTTTTTCCCACTCTTTAATTGTCATGAGTTAACTCTCCATTAGACTCAATATCTCAAAGATTAAATGATAATTATTTTCAAGTAAACCATTACTGATAGATTAAAATGTTTCTTTCATGCCGTTTTAGTTATAAAAAAAAACCGCTCAAAATAAGCGGTTTTTCAATAAGTTACTGATTATGCATTGAATCTATTCAGGCTAAGCCATACTGGCGTGTTAGCCTTCTAGGCCTGAATTAGCCTGGGAATTTTGAATTAATTCGATTTTGTATCCGTCTGGGTCTTCAACAAATGCGATGTGTGTGCTGCCACCTTTAACAGGGCCTGCTTCACGGGTTACTTTTCCGCCAGCGGCTTTAATGGCATCACAAGTTGCGTAAATATCGTCAACACCAATCGCAATATGACCATAAGCGTTACCTAGGTCATAGCTTTCAACTCCCCAGTTATAGGTCAGTTCGATAACGGCAGTTTCTGATTCTTCGCCATAGCCGAGAAAAGCGAGAGTATACTTATATTCGGTATTTTCGTTTTTGCGGAGTAACTTCATACCCATGATGTTGGTATAAAATTCGATCGAGGTGTCGAGGTTACCAACGCGTAACATAGTATGTAGGATGCGATTGTTTGACATTTGGAGCTCCTATTCTTCAGGGTAGACTTTATCTTTAAATTCACACAAATCCTCAATAATGCAGCTACCACAGCGAGGCTTGCGCGCAACGCATGTGTAGCGACCATGGAGGATTAGCCAGTGGTGAACATCCAGTTTGAATTCTTTAGGCACGACTTTCAGCAGCTTTTCTTCCACATCATCTACGGTTTTTCCCATCGCAAACTTAGTCCGATTTGAAACACGGTAAATGTGAGTGTCAACAGCGATAGTCGGCCAACCAAATGCAGTGTTGAGCACGACATTTGCAGTTTTTCGCCCTACACCGGGCAATGCTTCAAGCGCTTCGCGGTTTTCTGGAACCTCGCCGTTGTGCTTATCAATCAAAATACGGCAGGTTTTGATGACGTTTTCTGCCTTTGAGTTAAATAAGCCAATTGTTTTGATGTATTCTTTCACACCGTCAACGCCTAACTCCAGTATCGTTTGTGGAGTATTGGCTATTTTATATAATTTATCTGTTGCTTTATTCACGCTCACATCAGTTGCTTGAGCGGACAATAATACGGCAATTAGAAGTTCGAATGGTGAATTCCAATGCAACTCTGTTTGTGGATGGGGATTGTTTTCCCGCAGTCGTTCAAGAATTTCTCTTCTTTTGGTGTTGTTCATTTGGCTGCTTCCAGTGTTGAGTGTTCGCTAGTCTATAAGCGCCCATTCCTTTGATTATTTTGATTTTATAATAATTTTAAAAGCGCCGACGATCATGTGCCAGCGCTTTTATAGCCAAAATTGGTTAGGCATTGGTAACGCGAGCGCGTTCGATTTCAGGTTTACTTTCTTGAGGGTGGCGTTGAGCCATTTTTTTATCTAGTACATTTTTAGCGGCAATAAGAAAACCGACTCCAAAAAATGCCCCTGGCGGTAATAATGCCAGTAAGAAACTGCTATCAAAGTGGAAAACTTCGATGCGGAGTACTTTGGCCCAGTCACCTAATAACAGATCGGCACCATCGAATAACGTTCCGTTGCCAATAATTTCACGTAGGGACCCCAAAACTATTAGCACTGTAGTCATACCTAGCCCCATCCAAAAACCATCTAAGGCCGATGGCAGAACAGCATTTTTAGAGGCAAATGCTTCTGCGCGACCAATAATGATGCAGTTGGTGACGATCAAGGGGATGAATATGCCTAACGATAGGTAGAGTCCGTAAGCATAGGCATTCATTAATAGTTGTACGCATGTCACCAAGGAGGCAATGATCATGACAAAAACGGGAATACGCACATCTTTTGGTACGTAGTCACGAACTAATGAAACCACGACATTCGAACTGACTAGAACGAGCATAGTCGCAAGGCCGAGCCCTAACGCATTCGTGATTGTTGATGATACCGCCAGTAGAGGACACAATCCTAACAACTGGACTAAGGCAGGGTTGTTGTCCCACATGCCATTTTTCATCAATAGTTTGTTTTCACTGTTCATATTATTTCACCTCGCAATGATGCGCTGCGCTGTAGAGTTCGTCACGATGCTGATTGACGTATTCTACAGTGTTACGTACAGCCTTGACGACAGCCCTTGGGGTTATCGTCGCACCAGTAAACTGATCAAATTCTCCGCCATCTTTACGCACTTTCCAAGTGTCATAATTCTCTTTTGTCACTTGTTTCCCCGTGAATCCGAGAATCCAATCGGTGACACGAATATCTATTTTATCACCGAGTCCGGGGGTTTCTTGTTGAGACAATACACGAGTACCGGTTATCACGCCTTGGTAATTGATACCGACAATAATCTTTATAGCTCCGCTGTAACCATCGGGAGCGATAGATTCAATCGCAACTGCGCTTGGTTTTCCATCGAGAGTCCCAATATAAGCGGGCATGGCATCTGTCGTCCCCAATAACGCTTGATTGGTGACATAAGTGCAGGTGTTCGCTAGTGGATTATCATGCAAATGTTTCGGTACCACTTGATTCAAAATAGAAAGTAATTGTGCCTTTTCTTGCGCTTTAATTTGTCCGGTGGTCAGGTAATTCGTTAAAGCGACGATACCTGTCGTAATACAAGCGAAGATGGCAAGAATGGCACCATTTTTTCGTATTGCGTTAAACATAATTATCCTTAGTGACCGTAGGCGCGAGGTTTAGTGTAGTAATCGATCAGTGGCACACTCATATTAGCAAGTAGTACAGCGAAGGCCACACCGTCAGGAAATCCACCCCAGCTACGAATAATGACCACCATAGCGCCAATAAATGCGCCATAAATCAAACGGCCTTTATTGGTTGTTGATGCGGTCACTGGGTCAGTCGCAATAAAGAAGGCGCCAAGCATGGTTGCTCCAGACAATAAATGGATGATAGGAGAAGCGGTTGCTCCTCCTGTCGCTAAGGTGCATACCAATGCCGTTACCAATAATCCACCTAAATACGCCACTGGAATATGCCAGTTGATTACTCGAAGACGGAGCAATATTAATCCACCAAGCAAATAGGCGAGGTTGACCCATTCCCAACCAACCCCTGCAATACCATTAAATTGTGGTTTACTCATGATTTGTGGCAACGTTTCGCCAGCTTTCACGAACGTTTTAATGGTATCTAATGGTGTTGCCATTGTGGCACCATCGATTCCTGAACGTATTTGCTGCAGTGACAGCCCATCAATGGTATATCCAGTGAAAATGAGCGACGCTGAATCATGAAAAGAAACGGCTTCTGGTGCTAGCGGTAATGGAGCCATCCAGCTTGTCATTTGCACTGGGAATGAGATAAGCAGGACCACATAGCCAACCATGGCAGGGTTAAATGGATTTTGACCAAGGCCGCCGTAGAGTTGCTTACTGATCAAAATGGCAAATAGCAAGCCGATCACGATGATCCACCAAGGTGACATTGGAGGAATGGCAACGGCAAGTAACCAGGCTGTAACCAGTGCGCTGTAATCACCGATCGTTCTTTTAATTGGGCGGTGACGTAACTTCATTACACCGGCTTCGATTGAGAGCGCAACGATAATGCCGAACACTAATTGAATCAGCGTACCCCAGCCAAAAAAGTATGTTTGTGCAATCAAACCCGGAACCGCACAGAGTGCGACCCATTTCATTATGTCTGATGTACTACGCTTCACATGAGTATGTGGTGAACTAGCTATAAAAAAGGCCACTAGTTGTTCTCCTCAGAATCATTCATGTCATTTTGCTCTTTTTGTGCTTTACGCGCTTTGGCTCGGGCGATTGCAGCAGCAACGGCGGCTTTTTTGGGATCGTCTTGTCCAGACGTGTCATGTTCCTTAATGGATGCACGTTCTTGTTCCACCTTACGTGCCTTAGCTTTAGCCACAGCGGATGCTACTGCGGCGGTTTTTTCTTCTGCAGCGGTATCAGTCGTGTCTTCTGCAGATTCTGCTGCTATCTCATTCTCCCGGGCAGCTTTACGTGCTTTAGCACGAGCAATCGCGGCAGCCACAGCGGCTTTTTTCGGATCTGGCTCAGTATCGTCCTCGACTGATTCAGAGTCTGGCTGCACATCTGTTGCTTCAGCTTGTTGAGCGGCTTTGCGCGCTTTAGCGCGAGCAATCGCGGCAGCTACAGCGGCTTTTTTCGGATCTTGTGCAGCGTCAGGTTCGACTGATTCAGAGTCTGGGTGGACATCCGTTGATTCAGCTTGTTGAGCGGCTTTGCGTGCTTTAGCACGAGCAATCGCGGCAGTTACAGCGGCTTTTTTCGGATCTTGTGCAGCGTCAGGTTCGACTGATTCAGAGTCTGGCTGGACATCTGTTGCTTCAGCTTGTTGAGCGGCTTTGCGCGCTTTAGCACGAGCAATCGCAGCAGCTACAGCGGCTTTTTTCGGATCTGGCTCAGTATCGGTCTCGACTGATTCAGAGTCTGGCTGGACATCTGTTGCTTCAGCTTGTTGAGCGGCTTTGCGTGCTTTAGCACGAGCAATCGCGGCAGCCACAGCGGCTTTTTTCGGATCTTGCGCAGTGTCGGTCTCGACTGATTCAGAGTCTGGCTGCACATCTGTTAGTTCAGTTTGTTGAGCGGCTTTGCGCGCTTTAGCACGAGCAATAGCGGCAGCCACAGCAGCTTTTTTCGGATCTTGTGCAGCGTCACGTTCAACTGATTCAGAGTCTGGCTGCACATCCGTTGATTCAGCTTGTTGAGCGGCTTTGCGTGCTTTAGCGCGAGCAATGGCAGCGGCAACCGCGTCCTTTTTACCATTGGAATCAGATTCTTCTTGCTGTGCAGGTTGTTCTTGGGCTGCTTTTGCTTTACGTTCTCTGGCTTGACGTTTACGCTCTTCACGTAATTTTGCCATTTCACTGTTATCAGGTTGCTCGGCACCATTTTGCATTGCTTCAGCCTGTTTAGCTTTTGCTTTTGCAATAGCAGCGGCAACCGCTGGTTTTACCTGAGGTTCATTGGCAGCTTGAGCTTTCTGCGCTTTAACACGAGCAATCGCAGCCGCAACCGCATCATCACCACCGCTAGATTTTGTCATTTCTGCTCGGCGGTTTTCGGCGGCTTTCTTAAAGCGATTTTCTCTTTCTGCTTTGTCTCGCTCCATTCGTGCTTTTTTCTCTTCAAAGCGCTGTTTAGCCCGCTCTGCAGCTTCAGCCTCAATACGGCGCGTCCGAATTTCCGCTTTAGCTTGTCGGTAGTATTGCACTAATGGAATGTCACTTGGACATACATAGGCACAAGCACCACACTCAATACAATCTTTTAAGTCAAGAGATTCACATTTCTCATACTCTTCTGCTTTGGCATGCCAATAAAGCTGCTGTGGGAGTAGAGAGGCAGGGCAGGCGTCGGCACAAGCACTACAGCGAATACAGGCTAGCTCTTCCTTAGCCGGAGCAATTTCTCGGCGAGTCGGTGCCAAAATACAGTTTGCAATTTTGGTAATTGGCACTTGAGCATGCGGCAGAGTAAAGCCCATGAGAGGGCCACCCATAATTAACCGAGGTAGCTTTTTATCTTCTTTGTAACCAAACTCATCTAACAACGATTGGATTGGTGTGCCCAATAATGCCCAAACATTTTGCGGACGTTTAAATGCTTTTCCGGTGAGAGTCACGACACGGCGAATGAGCGGTTCACCATCAAAGATTGCGCGTTTAATCGCTTGAATCGTACCAACGTTCATGACCATCTGGCCAATATCCGATGAACGACCGCCACTTGGCACTTCAAGGTTGGTTAGAATTTTAATGAGCTGTTTCGCACCGCCTGACGGGTATTTGGTTGGGACGACACGTATTACGATATTGTCGAAACCTTGAGCGGCTTTTTCTAATGCGGCCACCGCTTGAGGTTTGTTGTCCTCAATACCAATAATGGTCAACTTAGGTGCCAAAATATGCTCAACAATCTGAATACCAGAGATGATTTCATCTGCGTATTCACGCATTAAAGCGTCGTCGGCAGTAATGTAAGGTTCGCACTCAGCAGCATTAACGATCAATATGTCAATTTTGGATTGGCCCGATTCGATTTTTCGTGCCGTTGGAAATCCTGCGCCACCCATACCGGAAATACCGGCTTTACGCACCAGTTCAATTAAATCGAGTGGTGATTGATCGCGGTAATTAGGCTGAGGAAATAATTCAGTCCACTGATCTGCAAAATCGGGTTGAATAACAATACAAGGCTCTGCTAACCCTGACGGATGAGCTACTGTGCGAGGTTCTATCGCAGTAATGATTCCTGAAGTCGGCGCGTGTACCGGTACTGTAAACGCAGTATTGCATCTGGTCAGAGGTTGACCTTTCAATACTTTCATGCCTGGTTCGACAAGTAAATCTCCGGCTCGCCCAATATGTTGCTTGAGTGGCAAGATCAACTCATCTGGAATTTTAGCTTCTGCTAGCGGTGTTTTTGTCGATTGTTTTTTATTCTCAGGTGGATGAATGCCTCCGGGAAAATCCCAGATTTTACCTGATTTAATTTGTTCGATTAATGACAACATACCCACCCTTACTTCACACTGCTCTGAGCGTGAGACTCAGTTTCGGTAACATTAACTACTGGAATCGCATTAAGCTGCCACTTCCAAGTATCGGGAGTCGCTTCAATGGGAATCATTTCGATGCAGTCGGTTGGACACGGAGCGACACAAAGATCGCAACCAGTACACTCGTCTTTGATAACGGTATGGACCGCTTTCGTGCCGCCAACAATCGCATCAACGGGGCAGGCTTGAATGCATTTTGTACAGCCGATACACATGTCTTCATGAATAAAAGCAACTTTTTTGACGTCTTCTAATTCATGGGCTGATTCTTGAACTTCCACGCCCATGAGGTCGGCCAGTTTTTCAATTGTGGCTTGACCACCAGGAGGGCACTTATTGATATTGTCACCATTGGCAATCGCCTCTGCATAAGGTCGGCAACCAGGATAACCACACTGGCCACATTGAGTTTGTGGCAAAATGGCATCAATTTGATCGACAATCGGATCCGCTTCAACTTTGAAGCGTACAGAAGCAAAACCGAGAATGGCACCAAATATGGCGGCAAGTACAGCAAGAGCTAATACCGCGATTAATATTGTACTCATTACAGTTTCACCAGTCCGGTAAAGCCCATAAAGGCAAGTGACATTAACCCGGCTGTAATCATCGCAATAGATGCCCCTTTGAATGGAGCGGGAACGTCGGCAACGTTAATCCTTTCTCGCATCGACGCGAATAAGATCAGTACCAGAGAAAATCCTACAGCAGCGCCGAAACCATAGATAATCGATTCAACGAAGTTATGATTTTCATTCACATTGAGCAGAGCAACACCGAGAACCGCGCAGTTGGTGGTAATGAGTGGGAGAAAGATCCCTAGTAAGCGATAAAGCGTTGGACTCGTTTTGTGGACCACCATTTCTGTAAATTGCACGACAACTGCAATCACCAATATAAAGCTCATCGTCCGTAGGTAATCGATACCCAGTGGTCGTAAGATGTATGTCTCAACAAGATATGAACACACTGAAGCTAAGGTCAGGACAAACGTTGTTGCCAACCCCATACCAATCGCTGTTTCCAGCTTTTTCGACACGCCCATGAAAGGGCACAAGCCCAAGAATTTTACCAGTACAAAGTTGTTAACCAGTACAGTGCCAATTAACAACAACACATATTCGGTCATAGTTATTTTTGATTGATATTTTGATCTCGGCATTATCATGCTTTGTGAAGCCAATAACAACCAAGGAAAGTTAAGGTTTTAGGTATCTGAGTAAAAACTACACATTAAAGCCATGATAAGTGTGCAGATATTGAGAAAAAACAACACTTACTGATATAACACAAAAAAAGTACTGGCAATGAATAGGACTCAAAGGAGTCTCATAGCCATATTAAATATGTGGTTTTGGCAGTTTGGTTTTATTTCTATAAAGAATCGATGTGGGTAAGCAATCCCACATGAGTGTGAGTTTTACTCTCATGCTTAAAGTCTAACACATGGCGCCAATAAAAACCGTCAAATTGTGGTTTTACTCAATAGACACTATATCCAAGTAACGAATAAAACTCGCCCCTTGGGGCCCTGGTTACATTGCGGTAAATACAAAAAAGCCCAATCAAAAGATTGGGCTTTCTTAAATTTGGCTCCCCCTGCAAGACTTGAACTTGCGACATACGGATTAACAGTCCGCCGTTCTACCGACTGAACTAAGGGGGAATTGCTTAATGCGGAGCGCATCTTATCGACCAGTAAGTTAAGTGTCAAGCACTTAGCATTGAAAAAATGAAAGTTTTTCTAAACAAAAAAGCTTTACTTTTCTGTAAGCCTTATCCTGATTGAGCTAGATTTAGTTATCCACTAAATTTGTGGATAAGTGTGTGAATTAAATCTTAGTAATTATGTTTTTCTCAACAAGCGGTGTAAGTTATCACATTTCATGATGTTATTTTTATTGTTTAAGTGATTGTTTTTATATTTAAAAATTAATTTATAAACAGAATTTTCTTTGTTGTATAAAAGCTCATTATAATGTCATGAAAATGTTAATTTTAGAAAAACTGGGGAAAAGCCGTGGATTAAATGTTGGGAGTTTTGAAGGGGAGTCCCGAGCGGGGCAGGGATAATAACAGAGTGAAGTAGAGGTTTCTACCCTCATGGTAATCTTTTTGTCGCTTTAACCGTATTTTATGGGAGTGCAATGCATGATAAAGGCTTAACCGCCTTGTCCTTGACCAGTAAACATATAGAACGACACAGTATTGAAATCATTTGGACTACTGATTAAAGATAGACAACTTGTTGAGTATTGCAACGATGGGTTACGTTAAATAGTAACTTCTACTTGCCATAATAAAGGCCATACAGCGACAATAGATAAAGATAAATTAGAGAATGAGGACGTCATGAATAAGGCATTTGAGTTGGTATCTGACTATCAACCATCGGGCGATCAACCTGATGCAATCCAATCTCTTATTGAAGGAATTGATTCTGGCTTAGCACATCAAACTTTACTTGGTGTTACTGGCTCGGGAAAAACGTTTACCTTAGCCAATGTGATTGCTCAATCTCATCGGCCAGCTATTTTGTTAGCACCGAATAAAACGCTGGCTGCGCAGTTATATGGTGAAATGAAGAGTTTTTTTCCAAATAATGCGGTCGAGTATTTCGTTTCTTACTACGATTATTACCAGCCAGAGGCTTATGTGCCAACCACGGACACATTTATTGAAAAAGATGCCTCTGTTAATGCTCATATAGAACAAATGCGTCTTTCCGCAACTAAAGCTCTACTAGAGCGAAAAGATGCGATTATTGTCGCGTCGGTATCTGCTATTTATGGTTTGGGCGATCCCGATTCTTATTTGAAAATGATGCTGCATTTGCGTCGTGGTGATGTCATCAATCAACGAGACATGCTGCGTCGTTTAGCCGAACTACAATATTCGCGTAACGATGTGGGTTTTGAACGTGGTCAGTTTCGAGTTCGTGGTGAAGTTATTGATATATTCCCTGCTGAATCAGAGCAAGAAGCCGTCAGAGTTGAGATGTTTGACGATGAAGTCGACTGTATCAGCTTATTTGATCCGTTAACCGGCGTTGTTAACCAGAAAGATCTGCCGCGCTTTACCATCTACCCTAAAACTCACTACGTCACCCCTCGTGATCGTATTCTCGAAGCCATAGAAAAGATCAAAGCCGAACTTGAGTCACGTAAAAAATATTTATTAGACAATAATAAGCTACTAGAAGAGCAGCGTATTAGCCAACGTACTCAGTTTGATATTGAAATGATGAACGAACTAGGTTTTTGCTCTGGTATTGAAAACTACTCTCGCTATCTTAGCGGGAGAGCAGAGGGTGAGCCGCCACCAACCTTGTTTGATTATCTTCCTCATGATGGATTATTGATTATCGATGAGTCGCACGTCACCGTGCCACAGATAGGTGCGATGTATAAAGGTGACCGTTCAAGAAAAGAAACCTTAGTTGAGTATGGATTTCGTCTTCCTTCTGCTTTAGATAATCGTCCTTTGAAGTTTGAAGAGTTTGAAGCTTTAGCTCCACAGACTATTTTTGTTTCTGCCACTCCTGGTCATTATGAACTAGAAAAATCTGGTGGTGATGTTGTTGATCAGGTTGTGAGACCGACCGGCTTGCTTGATCCTGAACTTGAAGTTCGCCCAGTCGCAACGCAAGTGGATGATTTGCTCTCTGAGATTCGTGTTAGGGCTGCACAACAAGAGCGGGTACTAGTCACGACATTAACGAAGCGTATGGCAGAAGATTTGACAGAATATCTGCATGAACATGACGTAAAAGTGCGTTATTTGCACTCAGATATTGATACGGTAGAACGTGTTGAAATTATCCGTGATTTACGCCTTGGTGAGTTTGACGTTTTAGTTGGAATTAACTTATTACGAGAAGGCTTAGATATGCCAGAGGTGTCTTTGGTGGCTATTCTTGATGCGGATAAAGAAGGGTTTTTGCGTTCTGAACGTTCGCTAATTCAGACTATAGGGCGCGCAGCACGTAATATCAAAGGTAAAGCCATCCTCTATGGAGATTCGATTACTAAATCGATGAAAAAAGCGATGGATGAAACCAATCGTCGTCGCATTAAGCAGCAAGAATATAATGAGCAAAATGGTATTACCCCACAGGCTCTCAAACGCAATATCAAAGATATTATGGAATTGGGTGACGTGACTAAGTCTCGTAAGCAAAAATCTCAACGCCCAGTCCCATTAAACAAAGTTGCGGAGGAATCTGGAAGCTATGGCTCATTAACGCCTCAAGAGCTGGAAAAAGAAATTCACAAACTCGAAACTAAGATGTACAAACATGCTCAAGACCTTGAATTTGAACTGGCTGCTCAAGTTCGTGATCAAATAGAACAGCTGCGTGCACAATTTATAGTGAACAGTTAGTACATTGAAATTTAGATAAAAAAATAGCCAATAGAAACACTCTATTGGCTGTAATACTGTGAACATATAATTCACTAACAACGTCAGTTGGCTAGGTGACCCGTTAGGGTCATAGTTAATAAAGCATATACCATGCCAACTTTTAAATTGGATTAAAGTCCCTAAATCCAATACTTTTTGGCTATATTTGGTCAAAAATGCATTTGAAATTTGCAAAATGCAATTCCTAATGCGATTATTATAAGCAAAATGCAAATAAGACATTCATGACTAGGCTAGGTTATGCAATTAGATTACCCAATTCAGAAAGCAAAATACTTGCTTATGGTTGAGGATACGGCATCAGTTGCGGCTTTATACCGTTCTTACTTATTACCGTTAGAGATTGATATTAACGTGGTGGGAACGGGTAAAGAGGCTATTGAGAGTATCGTTCAGCGAGAACCCGATCTCATTCTACTTGATTTACGTCTACCCGATATGACAGGGATGGATGTACTGCATGCTGTTAAACAGAAGCACCCTGACGTGCCTGTTGTCTTTATGACGGCCCACGGCTCAATCGATACGGCTGTGGAAGCAATGCGCCATGGCGCACAAGATTTCCTTATTAAGCCATGTGAAGCTGACCGTTTGCGTGTCACTGTGAATAATGCGATTCGCAAGGCAAGCAAACTTAAAAATGAAACCGATGACCCTGGCAATCAAAACTATCAGGGATTCATTGGTAGTAGCCAAAATATGCAAGCGGTTTATCGAACCATTGACTCTGCGGCCACAAGTAAAGCCAGTATTTTTATCACTGGTGAAAGTGGTACAGGTAAAGAAGTCTGTGCTGAAGCTGTACACGCAGCAAGCAAACGTGGTGATAAACCTTTTATTGCTATCAACTGTGCCGCAATTCCTAAAGACCTGATTGAAAGTGAACTATTTGGTCACGTAAAAGGGGCATTTACTGGCGCGGCGACTGATCGCCAAGGTGCTGCAGAGTTAGCGGATGGCGGTACACTCTTCCTTGATGAATTATGTGAAATGGATTTGGACTTACAGACCAAATTGTTGCGTTTTATTCAAACCGGTACATTTCAAAAAGTCGGTTCATCCAAAATGAAAAGCGTTGATGTCCGTTTTGTCTGCGCGACCAACCGTGATCCCTGGAAAGAAGTTCAAGAAGGCCGCTTTCGAGAAGATTTATATTACCGCCTTTATGTAATCCCTTTGCATTTACCCCCTCTACGAGAGCGTGGCGATGACGTCATTGAAATTGCTTACTCTTTACTTGGTTTCATGTCTAAGGAAGAAGGGAAAAGTTTTGTGCGGTTATCTGCCGATGTTGTGGAGCGTTTTAAACATTATGAATGGCCTGGTAATGTTCGCCAATTACAAAACGTATTGCGCAATGTTGTGGTACTCAATGAAGGTCGTGAGATAACAATCAATATGTTGCCGCCTCCATTAAATCAGCCTATCGAGCCAAGACCGAATGTTACCCTTTCGGCAAATTCAGACGCGACTTTTTCAGTGCACGATATTTTCCCTCTGTGGTTGACGGAAAAGCAGGCAATTGAAAAAGCGATTGAAGCGTGTGATGGCAATATTCCCAAAGCGGCAGGTTATTTAGATGTCAGTCCTTCTACTATTTATCGGAAATTGCAGAGTTGGAATGACAAGGTTAAAGAAAAGGAAAAGTAAGTATCTATGGAGCTGATGAATCAACATAAAATCGATGGGCTAGCTCAAGAGATAGGTCAAGAAAATGTCCCAGTCTTACTTGAGATTTTTCTAGGTGAATTGACCGGTTATCAGCAGCAGTTAACTGATGTAAGTCAGGCCGATAAACAAGAATGTCTCAAAGATATTAGCCATGCGTTGAAAAGTAGCGCAGCGAGTTTTGGCGCTGATAAACTCTGCGCTAAAGCAATTGAAATTGATGGGATGGTGAAATTGGCGTTAGAATTTGACGTCAACACTGAAACGGAAAATATCATAGCACTGATGGAAGAAACACATCAGTGCTATGAGCAGCTCTTACCTTAACTGCTCTTCGATTGCCAACTGAAGTTTTGCTCGATCGTGTCGCCATACTCGATTGGGCGAAGCTAGCTCTCTTGTGACACAATTCCAACGATCCGCTAACTCTGGGTGAGGCTGTTCGCCCAAAACGACATCAATTTGTCGTGCGTGACATGAACGCTCGCACCATTCTAGTTTTTGCTGTAACGACATTCGACTTGCGGGACCAAATTCAGGCGATAAGTTCTCGATGAACAAGAGTTTCGCACTAGCGTTCGTGGCAATAGCATTAGCGAGTTCGGGCAGCAATAAAGGTGGCATTACACTGGTTAAAAAACTACCAGGCCCAAGAATGATTGAATCGGCGTCTAAAATGGCTTGGGTGGCCTCTTTTGTCGCTGGCACTTCCGGTTCAAGGTCGAGCCGGAGCAAGTCGCCTGTCATTTCATCAACGTTTGTTTCGCCGGTGACTTTTTCTCCTTTTGTGGAGAGTGCGGTTAGGTCGGAAGGGTGCTCTGACATGGGCAGAATATTCACATCAACCTTTAGCATGTTGCGGATCAAATTGATGGCTTCTAATGGACGGACAGATAGGTTATCCAGTGCTGTTAGCATCAGGTTTCCTAAATTGTGACCATTTAACTCTCCTGAACCTTTAAAGCGATATTCAAACATCATTGAGCTAATTGACGGTTCAGTAATCAATTGATTGATACAGTTGCGCATGTCGCCCCAAGCAATACCGCCTTGGCATGAACGGATTCGACCTGTTGAGCCACCGTTATCGGTTGTGGTAACGATGCCTGTTGCATTAGGACCAAAATTTTTGAGTGCGGCGAGCACGCGTCCTAGGCCATGACCACCACCGATAGCAACTACTTTGTGACTAGTATGTAAGTCCATTGATTCTTCTTGGTTAACGAAGTTAAAAACAGCATTAGATTATTTTAACACCCCATGGGCTTTATAAAGAAAATCACACGGAAAGCAATATTTTTTGTCCTAGAGGGTGGAAAGACATACAAATATTAAGTATTTTAGCCCACATGCTGCTGAGTGTACGACTGTTCATGTTATGCACTCAGTTGCCATAGCTCCGAGCTTTGCTACCTAAGTCTAATCGTGGATAAGGTGGTAAAGCCAAGTGGCAATAATGCCACGAGGGCGTGATCAGAAATGATGAGGCCTCCCGTGTTTGGAAAGGTGTTTCGTGGCGCAACAATTTCATGATAATTATGAGCGTAAGTTCTATTACTTGCGCTTGTCTGTTACAGATGTCTGTAACTTTAAATGTACTTACTGCTTACCTGATGGTTATAAGCCTTCGGGGAGTCGTAACTCGTCTTTTTTAACGCTACCAGAGATAAAGCGTGTGGTTAGTGCGTTCGCTGCAAGTGGAACGTCTAAAGTACGTATTACTGGTGGTGAACCTAGCTTACGTAAAGATTTTACCGATATCATTGCAACGACAGCGCAAACGTCAGGTATTGAGAAAGTCGCGACGACGACCAACGGCTACCGAATGGAGAAGCACGTTGGTGAGTGGCGTGAGGCTGGGTTAACACATATCAATGTCAGCGTGGATAGTTTGGATCCGCGCATGTTTCATCAAATCACCGGACAAAATCGTTTCCATCAAGTCATGGCAGGAATTGACCGTGCATTTGAAGTAGGGTACGAGCAGGTCAAAGTTAACGTTGTATTGATGAAAAACCTCAATTACCAAGAATTGCCCCGTTTTCTTGATTGGATCAAACATCGGTCTATTCAGTTACGTTTTATCGAATTAATGCAAACTGGTGAAATGGATGACTTATTTCAAAATCATCATGTTTCGGGTACGTCGATTCGTAATCATTTGATTGCTAACGGATGGCTGTTAAAAGCCAAAGAGAAAAATGATGGTCCTGCCCAAGTGTATGTGCATCCTGATTACCAAGGTGAAATAGGGTTAATCATGCCTTATGAAAAGCATTTCTGCGAAACATGTAACCGACTACGTATCTCAGCATTGGGTAAATTGCATCTCTGCTTGTTTGGAGAAGAGGGCGTAGAGTTACGCGATCTTTTACAGACCGAAGACCAACAACCAGAGCTTATCGCACGTATTCAAGCGCATTTAAGAACAAAATCTGTTAGTCATTTTTTACACGATGGTCATACAGGAATGACGCCTCATTTGGCATCGATCGGCGGCTAACTCGCTCCAATTAACTGGTAAGCCAGCATGCGATAGGCTTGCCTTACATTTTATGCATTAGAGGTGAACTTATGGGTCACGCAGCAAGTGAATTTAAACCAGCAAATATTGCAGTGCTAACTGTTTCTGATACTCGTACTGAAGAAAATGATACGTCAGGTCACTACTTTGTTGAGCAGTTAAAAGAAGCGGGCCATCACTTGGCCGATAAGAAAATCGTGATTGACGATATGTACCAAATTCGTGCGATTTTGTCGCAGTGGATTGCCGATGAAAATGTTCAAGCGGTACTGATTACTGGTGGAACGGGTTTTACATCCCGAGATAGCACTCCGGAAGCTGTAAAACCTTTGTTTGATAAAGAAGTTGAAGGCTTTGGTGAACTGTTCCGTATGGTCTCTTATGAAGAAATTGGTACGTCAACGATTCAGTCACGTGCTGTTGCTGGATTTGCCAACCATACTGTGATTTTTGCTATGCCAGGTTCGACCGGTGCGTGTCGTACAGGTTGGACTAAAATCATTAAAGATCAATTGGATGCTACACACCGTCCATGTAATTTTATGCCACATCTGTAAGAGGTTACACCATGTCTGAGTTAACTCATATTAACGCTGCCGGTGAAGCCAATATGGTGGACGTCTCTGCAAAAGCGGAGACAGTACGTGAAGCTCGAGCAGAAGCCTATGTACAAATGTCTGCAGAGACATTAAATATGATCGTTTCTGGTCAGCATCATAAAGGTGATGTCTTCGCCACGGCTAGAATCGCTGGGATTCAAGCTGCGAAGAAAACATGGGATTTGATCCCTCTTTGCCATCCATTGCTGCTTTCTAAAGTTGAAGTGCAACTCGAAGCTCTAGTCGCTGAAAATAAAGTACGTATTGAATCTGTATGTAAATTGGCGGGTAAAACAGGGGTTGAGATGGAAGCTCTAACGGCAGCGTCAGTGGCCGCGTTGACTATCTATGACATGTGTAAAGCGGTGCAAAAAGACATGGTGATTGAGCACGTTCGGTTACTTGAAAAAACCGGTGGTAAGTCTGGACACTTTAAGGCGCACTCATGATAAACGTTTTATTTTTTGCCCAAACCCGCGAATTGATTGGCGTCGATTCAGTTACTGTAGAGCAACCATTCTCGACCGTTGATGAGTTGCGCGCTTATTTGGCGAGTCAACCTGGAAAATGGGAATTGGCCCTTGAGAGTGGTAAGTTGCTAGCGGCAGTTAATCAATCAATTGTTCCCATGGAATATTCGCTCAACGATGGTGATGAGGTCGCTTTCTTTCCACCTGTAACCGGAGGTTAATATGGACCTCAAAATCTCTGTTCAGCAAGAAGATTTTTCTTTGGCACAAGAATATGAACGTCTTGCTTTAGGCACTGATGCTGGTGCCGTTGTCACTTTTGTCGGCAAAGTACGCGATATGAATTTGGGTGATAATGTTCAAGGCTTACATCTTGAACATTACCCAGGCATGACCGAAAAATCATTGACCTCAATAGCGGAACAGGCCGCTGAGCGTTGGCCAATACTTCGTGCGACGATCATTCATCGCATTGGTGATTTAGATATTGGTGATCAAATCGTTTTGGTAGGCGTTTCTAGCTCTCATCGAAGTGCTTCTTTTGCGGCTAGCGAATTTATAATGGACTACTTAAAAACAGAAGCGCCATTTTGGAAAAAAGAGCGAACCACGACAGATAATCGTTGGATTGACTCTCGCGAATCGGATAAAAAATCGGCTGAGCGTTGGAAGTAAAGCCATTTTGTAACGAATTATGAATAGAGAAAATCTATAGCACGATTTTTATGTAATAGTGAATCAGGCATATGCCTGCATAACCGATAAAAATTATTGTTAATGATTTTCTCTACTTACCCCTTTCTGATTAGTTAACCCCACTATTTTTCTCATTTCTAAACCTCTCATGACTGTTAGTCTTGAGCATCATAGGGTTCTCCTTTTGCAATAATTGGCTTTTTCTATTTAGTAATTTATCAAAAGTGGTTAACACTTAGGGAAAGAGCAACATACCGTTGCCGGTTGAGGAGAGTGCCAATATGGATTCCATTCAAGTTAGAGATTATATGACGCTGCATCCGGTTACCTTTACCCCGGAAATGCCTTTGACGGCCGCATTGGCAAAGTTGTTGCGTTCTGACAACCACGGTGGTCCGGTCATTGACGATAAGGAGCATGTTATTGGGTTTATTTCAGAGCAAGATTTATTGGATAAGTTGGTGAAGGCCAGCTATTTTTGTCATGATTCTCATGTAGTTGGTGAGTGTATGCGTGATGAAGTGTTGACGGTTTCTCCTGATATGACGATTATCGAATTGGCCGATCTAATGCAAGTGGGTAAACCCAAAGCGTATCCAGTCGTCGATAACGGAAAATTGTTGGGAATGATTTCACGCAGTGAAGTATTAAAAGCTTTAGGGAAAAATCTCGCATCCTGTTTCCAGCACCCTGTTTAATCATGGGAAATAACTTATCTAAGGGAGCTATACCCAAGTAACCTCAAGATGCTGTTTCAGCGAGAATGTATTCGCTCTTAGGCAAGGCACTGATTTGAAGACATAGTCATTCTACGTTAAAAATCAGTAACACAGCCTAGGAGCGAATAAAACTCGCCCTTTGGGAGCTCATCAACAAACCTATTTCTGTGCTCAATCACGTTGAAAGGGAATGACCATTCCTGCCTTGATTGAGCTTGATCTAGGCTCGTTGATGAAGCTCTGAATCCTGCATCTTGAGGTCATTTGGGTATATCAAGCTCCTTTTTTATTTCTTTTCAATGTGATTGGGCCATATAAATAGCTTGACCTTAGAGTTAACTCCAAGCTGTATGCTTTAGGGAGTTAATTGATAAGGAGACTTATTATGTGTTCTAAACATTCAGAATGTTGCTCTACTAAACATAGCCAACCTGCGCAGCGAAATGACTCATGCTGCCACTCTTCACCTAAGATACTATCGATTCGTCCTATGGGGACATCCAGTAGTGAATCTCATGTTGGCGCGACTTGCTCTACGGATTCCTTAGCAGGGGATAGTGGAGGCGACGAAGACCCTGCCCGGCATCTGGGAAAATATCAATCGAGTTGGCGTGTGGTGGGGATGGACTGTCCTTCTTGTGCAAGAAAAGTAGAAACTGCTGTTAATCAATTAACCGATATCGTCTCTGCCAAGGTAGTTTTTAGCACTGAGAAGTTAGTTGTCGAGTACAACCAGCCAGCAACAGAGCAAGCCATTGAAAGCGTCGTCCAACGCACTGGTTACGATGTTCATAACTTAAATCAAGCCACTCACTCGCATAAGTCTGAGAATACGCCTTGGTATCGTCAGCGCGATACACAACAAATCATAGTGATAGGCATTGGTATTTTATTTGGTGCTTTAATAGGAAACTGGCATAGAGAATTAGGACAGTGGGTTGATGTTATCGTTTGTATCGCGGGGTTATTGCCGATAGCAAAAAGTGCGTTGAGAGGTGCGCAATCGGGTTCTCCGTTTACGATAGAAACACTGATGACAGTAGCATGCCTCGGTGCTTTATATCTCGGTGCATACACAGAAGCTGCGATGGTTATTTTTCTCTTCTTAATAGGGGAACGTCTTGAAGGACTTGCAGCAGAAAAGGCTCGTAGTGGTGTTCAATCTTTAATGAAATTATTGCCAGAACAAGCAACAAAAATTATCGATGGGCAACGCATTAACGTAGATGTGGCAAGTTTAAACCTTGGTGATGTGATTGAAGTTTCTCCTGGAGGTCGTTTACCTGCGGATGGCATTTTATTGACAACGGCTGCCGCGATTGATGAAAGTGCGTTAACCGGCGAATCTGTTCCGGCAGAGCGCCAGCAAGGTGAGTCGCTATCGGCTGGTGGGGTCGTCGTCGATCGGGTCATTCAGGTACGTGTCACCTCTCGCCAAGGGGAAAATGCCATCGATCGTATTCTGCATATGATTGAAGACGCAGAATCACGTAAGGCACCTTTGGAGCGATTTCTTGATAAATTCAGCCGTTGGTATACACCGATGATGATGGGAGTTGCCTTAGCGGTGGTTTTGATTCCGCCACTTATATTCTCTCAACCGTGGGATACATGGCTCTATCGAGGTTTGGCGACGTTATTGATAGCTTGCCCATGTGCGCTCGTGATTTCAACGCCTGCCGCGATAACCTCTGGGTTAGCAACGGCGGCTCGGTATGGTGCACTGATTAAAGGTGGTGCTGCACTCGAACAATTGGGACGAATTAAAACGATTGCGTTTGATAAAACGGGAACGTTAACCCAAGGCCAACCTCAAGTGACTGACGTTATAACATTGGGGAACGAAACTGAGGAAAAAATATTGCAGTATGCCGCTGCAGTAGAACAAGGCTCTGTTCACCCTTTAGCCAAGGCATTAGTTAATTACGTTGAAGGCCAGAAAATACCACTCCCTGAGGCTAACAATAAAAGCGCTCAAGCGGGGAAAGGGGTATCTGGTGTTGTTAATGGGCAAAAGGTACAGCTCCTCGCCCCTCGCCATAGTCATTTAGTGGATGAACATGCTCAATCCATCGTTGAACGGCTGGAGTTACAAGGTAAAACCGTTGTGTATCTTCAAATAGCGTCTGAGGTTGTAGGGATCATATCCTGGCAAGATCAGTTGCGTGACGATGCGCAAAAGGCGGTGCACAAGTTAACGTCAATGGGCATTTCAAGCGTGATGCTGACGGGTGACAATCAACGTTGCGCAGCGGGAATGGCCGAGCAATTGAATCTAGAGTATCAAGCGCAATTGTTGCCAGCAGATAAAGTGGATTGGGTAAGAAATATGGCACAACAAGGCCATGTAGCGATGGTAGGTGATGGTATTAATGATGCGCCAGCGATGAAATCTGCCAGTGTAGCCATCGCGATGGGGGAAGGCAGTGATGTTGCACTAGAGACGGCAGATGCGGCTTTAACGCACAATCGATTATCCGGTATTCCTACTATGATTGCTTTATCTCAAGCAACATTGGCTAACATCAGGCAAAACATTACCTTAGCTTTGGGATTGAAGGCGATTTTTCTCGTAACGAGTTTGTGCGGTATTACCGGCTTGTGGTTAGCGGTATTAGCTGACAGCGGAGCGACTGCATTAGTGACGTTGAATGCATTGCGTTTACTGCGTTTTAAAGCAGACGACTAAGGCTTGCGATTCATGACTATACTCAAAAGCACAGTGCTTACTGTGCTTTTATTTTTGTCTTTACCAATGAATTAGTGTGATATTTATCACATTAGTGTGTAAATATAAAAATTGTTGCTTTTATTTTTGTGATAATCATCGGTTTTTAAAAATGATGGGTCGGATACAGTTATCTGGTACCCAAAAAAATCAGAGCTAAAAACAAGCCGTAATAAGGAGTATTTTTTATGACTCAAGCTGTATTCCATTTAGGTGTCACAAAAGAAGATTTACAAGATGCAACACTTGCGATCATTCCTGGTGATCCTGCTCGTGTAGAAAAAATTGCTAACTTACTCGAGAACCCTCAATTTCTAGCAAGTCAACGTGAATACACACTGTATCGTGGCCAACTAGACGGTCAATCGGTTGTTGTCTGTTCTACTGGTATTGGTGGACCATCAACGTCGATCGCTGTGGAAGAATTAGCGCAACTGGGTGTACGAACATTCCTTCGCGTCGGTACCACTGGCGCAATTCAACCACACGTTAATGTGGGTGATATGATTGTAACGACAGGTTCTGTTCGCCTAGATGGCGCAAGTCTGCACTTTGCTCCAATGGAATTTCCAGCCGTTGCTGATTTTGATGTAGCCACTGCAATGAAGAAAGCCGCAGTAGCGAGTGGTGCAAATGTTCATACCGGTGTAACAGCATCCAGTGATACGTTCTATCCAGGGCAAGAGCGTTATGACACGTTTACTGGTCGAGTAGTCCGTCGTTTTCAAGGCTCAATGAAAGAGTGGCAAGAAATGGGCGTATTAAACTTTGAGATGGAATCGGCAACCTTACTGACTATGTGCGCCAGTTCTGGTCTGAAAGCTGGGTGTGTGGCCGGCGTTATTATCAACCGTACACAAAAAGAAACCCCTGACCATGAAACACTGAAATTGGCAGAAACTCGTGCAATTCAAGTGGTGGTGGATGCAGCGCGCGAATTACTCGCTTAATTCATTAATGACAGAGAAAGGCTTGGTTTACCAAGCCTTTTTTGATTGTCTTATGCTAAAACTAACTTAGGCAAGGGAATATATAAGGTTTCGATCAGTTCGCTGAGCATATGGTCATACACTTGCGCGATTGCCAGAGATAAAGCTGTCGTCACAGCGTAGAGTTCTTCTGCTGAAGGTAAAGGAGAGTTCTGGTGCTCGAATGTGAGGAGCTGTCGCAGCGCCTTGGCACAATGTGGTGAGGCGATGGTTAGACTGCTGATCATCGAGAGTTGCGTGACTTTTCGGTAAACTGACCCAGCGTTGAGGAAAAAGCGCTTTTTGTCATTAGGTTTTTCCAATACATCAATGGTGATGCGCAATTGAGTTAAGGCATCCATTGCATCAATCACTTGTTGCCAGTTAATGTGGTACTCATCTGAAAGATCTTCCCTTCCAGCCTCTAATAGCCATGCCAAGATCACTTCATCAAGTAGGAACATACAGTGCCTAATCGCTCGCCCGTGTAACATTTGATTACGAGCAACAGAGCGGTCTTGCCAATCTTGAGTTAGCACTTCAAGTTTACGCTGCAAAATACGATACATCGGCTTAGTATCAAGGTTTGCAATATGAATCAAATGAGTGACATGTTGCTGCAGTTGGTGCTCTAGTTCTAACGCTTGATCGTGGTTGTTTTCACCAAACATCAGTTGATGGTGAGTTGCGCTGCGGTGTTGTCGACAAATCGAGAGCACCTCGCGTAATTCAACGAGTAATTCATATTTACGTTGTGACACGTTCTCACGTTGTTTGGCATAGAGATACATCAAGCCTAAAATCGCGAGAGAAATAGCCATGGCTAAAAGCACAAACATATAAGAGCAAACTCCTGTAACTTATATCGGGAGTGGGCTGTGTGATACTTCATTAGTACCGACAACGCACAGCATCTGATAATCTATAAGCAGTCTTAATGCCAACTTTATTTATATTATTATTCAGCAAGTTATTTTTTACCTGTTGAATGCTTGCACTAATCTGGTGCTAGTTTGCCTTTAAATGAACGTATTTGCATAAAATTTGATATAAAAAACGCCGTGATTAATACGTTAATCACGGCGTTTAATAGGTGTTCTATCAATCGTAAAATGGTAATGATTGACGTAACAGCAATCGTCGATTACATGACGCGCATGCCAGGTTGAGCGCCTTCGTGTGGTTCAAGAATCCACAATTGGTCGCCACCAGGGCCAGCTGCGAGAATCATGCCTTCAGACATACCAAACTTCATCTTACGAGGTTTCAGGTTTGCCACCATCACAGTGTATTTACCCACCAAGTCTTCTGGTTTGTATGCTGCTTTGATACCAGAGAATACTTGGCGAGTTTCGCCACCGATATCCAATTGGAATTTAAGCAGTTTATTTGCTTTAGGCACTTCTTCACAAGAGATGATTTTAGCGATGCGCATATCCACTTTAGCAAAATCATCAAACTCGATTTCGTCAGCAACTGGATCTTTGTCCAATTCTGTTTGTTGTGCTTTTGGTGCCGCCGCTTCAATTTTTGCTTTTTCTTCAGCTGCTTCTTTTTTAGATGCTTCAATCATCTCTTCGACGTGTTTAGGATCGATACGATTGAATAGCGCTTTGAACTTACTGATTTCATGGCCAGTAAGTGGCGCTGCAATACCTTCCCAAGTGAGTTCTTGGTTTAGGAATGCTTCAGAGCGAGCAGCGAGTGAAGGCATTACTGGTTTCAAGTAAGTCATTAATACGCGGAACAGGTTAATGCCGACAGTACAAATGTCCTGCAGATCTTGATCACGACCTTCTTCTTTCGCCACGACCCAAGGTGCTTTCTCATCTACGTATTGGTTTGCTTTGTCTGCCAATGCTGTGATTTCACGAATAGCACGACCAAATTCACGTGTTTCGTAAAGGTTTGCAATACTCTCTGCTGCATCAGCAAACTCTTGGTATAGAGCGGGCTCTGCAAATTGAGTGGATAGTTGACCTTCAAAACGTTTAGTGATGAAGCCTGCGTTACGAGACGCTAGGTTCACGATCTTGTTGACTACGTCTGCGTTTACACGCTGTGTGAAGTCTTCAAGGTTTAGGTCTAAGTCATCGATACGGCTATTGAGTTTCGCCGCGTAGTAGTAACGCAGACACTCAGGATCTAAGTGTTTTAGGTATGTACTTGCTTTAACGAAAGTCCCTTTTGATTTCGACATTTTCGCGCCGTTAACCGTTACGTAACCGTGCACGAATACGTTGTTTGGTTTACGGTAACCAGCGCCGTCTAGCATGGCTGGCCAGAACAAGCTGTGGAAGTAAACGATGTCTTTACCGATGAAGTGGTAAAGCTCTGCTGAGCTGTCTTTGTTCCAGTATTCAGCGAAGTCTAGGTTGTCACGTTTGTCACATAGGTTTTTGAATGACCCCATGTAACCGATAGGTGCATCTAGCCAAACGTAGAAGAATTTGTTTTTCTCGCCAGGGATTTCAAAGCCGAAGTAAGGTGCATCACGTGAGATATCCCACTGTTGCAGGCCTGACTCAAACCACTCTTGCATTTTGTTCGCCGTTTCTGTTTGCAGCGAACCAGAGCGGGTCCACTCTTTCAACATGCTCTCAAATTGAGGTAAGTCGAAGAAAAAGTGTTCAGAATCTTTAAGGACAGGTGTTGCACCAGATACTGCTGAACGAGGATTGATCAGATCAGTTGGGCTATAAGTTTCACCACATACGTCACAGTTGTCGCCGTATTGGTCTTCTGCTTTACATTTAGGACAAGTGCCTTTTACAAAGCGGTCAGGCAAGAACATCTCTTTCTCAGGGTCGAACAATTGAGAAATTGTGCGGCTAGAGATAAAGCCATTTTTTTTCAGCTCAAGATAAATGTGTGATGCGAGCTCACGGTTTTCATCGCTATGGGTGCTGTGATAGTTATCAAAGCTGATGTCGAAACCGGCGAAGTCTTTTTGATGTTCCTCGCTCACACCTGCGATCATCTCTTCTGGCGTGATACCCATCTGTTGCGCTTTAAGCATAATTGGCGTGCCGTGAGCATCGTCTGCACAGATGAAGTTAATAGTGTTGCCACGTAGTCGTTGGTAACGTACCCAAATATCCGCTTGGATATGCTCAAGCATATGACCCAAGTGAATAGAACCGTTAGCGTACGGAAGGGCACAAGTTACCAAAATTTTTCTTGGTTCAGTTGCCATACTTAATAATTCGCTTTCTTGATAGGTATAAAAAGATTGGTCGTTAATACTACCTTATGATGCCTGTAACGCCAAGGTGAACGGGGGAATATCTTAATTTTTCAGGCTTCTTTCTCAAGAGATTGAATGATAGCATACGCCAAAAAGGAGGACTTATGCATTCGTTGACGTCCAAGCACGACTTTTGCGCGTGGCTAAATCAATTTTCTCACCCTAATTTAATTACTGATTGGGCTTTACAGCCTAATTTGGTCTCTCTTTCTGATGCCGGTGTTTACCAGATTACTTTCCCTTTTGCTGCTCAGAGTATTATCCGTGAATTGCAAGACTGGATTGAAACTCAGCGACAAAACGGAGAGGTATCATCGTTCGAATACACAGTGTCTGTATCGCCAAAGCCACTTGAAACTCATGTTGGTAAATCCATTGCGGGTGTGAAAAACATCATCGCAGTCACGTCTGCAAAGGGTGGGGTGGGTAAATCAACAACCGCCGTTAACCTAGCCTTAGCGCTCTCTCATTTAGGTGCTAACGTTGGGTTACTTGATGCCGATGTGTATGGCCCGTCTGTACCGCTGATGTTAGGTACAACCGATGCTAAGCCAGAGGTGATTGATGATAAATGGATGAAACCGATTAAGGTTCACGGTATTCACACTCATTCAATAGGTTATTTGGTTGATAAACAAGAAGCGGCAATTTGGCGTGGTCCGATGGCATCTAAAGCGTTAGAGCAGCTATTGAATGAAACCAAGTGGCCAGAACTCGATTATATGGTAATTGATATGCCGCCAGGTACTGGTGATATACAGCTGACATTAGCTCAGCAAATCCCTGTTACCGGCTCTGTGATTGTGACAACCCCTCAGGATCTGGCTTTGGCCGATGCTCGTAAGGGCGCTGCGATGTTTGAAAAAGTGGATGTTCCGGTCGTCGGGCTCATTGAAAATATGAGTTACCACATTTGTTCGAATTGCGGTGCGAAGGAATTTATTTTTGGTACGGGGGGCGCGCAACAATTAGCTGGGGAATATGGCCTTGCTTTGTTAGCGCAGATTCCACTGCATATCGCAATGCGTGAGGATATTGATGCGGGTATCCCGACCGTAGCTCGTCGTCCTGATAGTGAACATGCTGGGTATTATTTGGATCTTGCGGAGCGCATTAGCTCAACACTCTATTGGCAAGGGAAAGTAAAACCTGAGGCGATTGATATAAAACTGGTTTAATTATACCGCAGCAGGCTCTAAATAAAAGCAGAGTGAATGTAATCGTTTACTCTGCTTTTTGTTTAATCAAACAGTCAGAAATAAAGGGAATTTCCCTTAATCCTAGCTGGTATCTCTGCAATGAACTCCCTATAATCAGGCGGTTTACCTTAATTCCTCACATTTACACGTATCGGGTGCAAATACATGTCTGATAATAATCAATGCGTCATCATCGGAATCGCTGGCGCTTCCGCTTCTGGAAAAAGCCTTATCGCGAGTACTATTTATAAGGAACTTCGCGCTAAAGTTGGCGATCATCAAATTGGGGTGATTACGGAAGATTGCTATTACAAAGATCAGAGCCATCTAAGCATGGAAGAGCGTGTAAAAACCAATTATGACCATCCAAATGCGTTGGATCATGATTTGTTGTGTGATCATCTAGAGCAACTACTGCGTGGCGAAGCCGTTGATGTTCCAGAATACAGCTATAAAGATCATACTCGTACAGCTAATACCACTCAGCTGACCCCTAAAAAAGTCATCATTCTGGAAGGTATTCTTCTGCTAACGGAACCACGTCTACGTAAGTTAATGCATGCTAGTGTCTTTATGGATACACCACTAGATATCTGTCTTTTACGTCGTCTGAAACGTGATGTAGAGGAACGTGGCCGTACTATGGAATCTGTTTTGGTGCAGTATCAAAAAACAGTACGTCCAATGTTTTTACAATTTATTGAACCGTCGAAACAACATGCCGATATCATTGTGCCTCGTGGCGGTAAAAACCGAATCGCGATTGATGTTTTAAAAGCTCATATTTCTAAGTTACTTAAATCATAAAATTGACTCAGAAATAGCAAAAACCTGTGATATTTTCATAAGATTAAGTGGCACATAGTTTACTATGTGCCACTTTCTTTTTGGGTTGACCATTATTTTCTCTTGCAACAACAAGGAACGCGCAGATGAAAAAGCTTTCGATGATTCTTATCGCTATTTTGGTGATCGTATTCGGTTCTGCTTTTGCTCTTGTTATGTTTGTAAACCCCAATCAGTTTAAGCCTCTGCTGGTGGAAAAAGTAAAACAACAGACGGGATTAGACTTAAATATCGAAGGTGATATTAGCTGGCAGTTTTTCCCAGCGATTGGTTTAGAGTTGGGCAAAACGGAACTCAAAAATCCAACTGGGTACAATTCAGTTAATTTATTGAAAGTCCAACACGTGGATATCGATGTATCACTGTTTGCGTTGTTAGAGCATAAGTTGCAGATTGGCAATGTGCGAGTTGAAGGTGCTGAAGTGCATCTAGAAACCTTGGCCAATGGTCAATCGAATATTGACGCGTTAAAGAAAAAACCGAATAACACGAAACAACCCCAATCAACAGTTTCGCCGAGCGGTACCACGCCTCAATCATCGGTTACCCAGCCAGCAGAAACAACCACAGAAAATAGCCAGCGTTGGCAAGTCTCATTAGAAGGTGTTGATATTGTTAATGCTGTGCTCGATATTCAAAATCAGCAAACGAACACTTATACCAAATTATATGAGGTGCAATTGAGTTTGACTGAGTTTGCCGTTGACGAGTGGACCAGCATGACGTTTGGTTTTAAAGGTCAACATAACAATCAGCAATTTGCATTGTCGGGGACCAGCCAAATTAAGCTTGCTGATGATCCGATTCGTTCACAACTTAAGGATCTGAGTATTAAAGCCAGTTATAGCAGTGGCGATACTCAAATCGATAGTGCACAACTAGATATTGCGGCATTTCAACTGGGTAAAGCAAATACTATTGAGTATCAAGCTAACGGGACCAGTGGTACAAATACGTTTGATTTGAAGGGAAAAACGTCGGTTATTGTTAATAAAGATTTCAACAAAATTGGTGTCGATGCTTTTGGTGTTGATGCAAATTTATCAGGAGATGGATTACCTCAGTCACCATTAAAAGTGTCGTTCGAGGCGAACATGGCCTATGACCTAGACAACCAAACTATCAAATTATTACTGACGAAGGCTGCGCTAAACGACGCTGTATTAACTGGCAATATGACGGCAGAATTAACCGATATACCTAAGGTTAGGTTTGAATTAGCCAGTGATAAAATCGATGCGGACGTGTTTTTAGCACAGAAGAACGATAAATCTGGGGAAAAAGCTAAGCCGAATGCAAAAGGTGAAGCTCCGTCTGCCAGTGGTAGTCAAAAACCAGCGCCAACTGCTGAAAAAGAGCCTGACTTGTCTGTATTACAAAATCTAGATATTGCGGGCCAGATAAAAATAGGACATTTGATTTTGCAGCATGCCCAAATGAGTAATGTTGCAATGAAGCTAGCGATTAATCGAGGTCAGGTTTCGATTAATCCGTTCTCCACTGAACTTTACCAAGGCAACATGACGACAAAAATCACACTTGATGCACGTCAAGCGCCGGCACAATATCATCTGATTGGCACGATTAAAGATGTAAAAGCGCTTCCTCTACTTAAAGATGTGGCAGACAAGGATATCCTTGAGGGGACAGCAAATGCTACCTTCGATCTTTCAGGGTCAGGGTTGGCGTCAACGGCTATACAGAAAAATCTAGTGGGTAAAGCTCGCACTGAGTTTACCGATGGAGCAATTAACGGCATTAATATTCCTCAGCTCATCCGCACGACCTATGCTCGTATTAAAGGTGAAAAAGTGACGGAAACCGAGTCTAAAAAAACAGATTTTAGTGCCCTCACTGCGACATTGGCATTGAGTGGAGGGAAGGTTAAAACTGATGACTTATCGATGATGTCACCATTATTGAGAATTCATGGTTCAGGTAATGCTGATTATATTAATCGTGATATCGATATGTTGGTGCGCACTTCAATTGTCGGTTCGTTAGAGGGGCAGGGCGGAAAAAGCATCGATGATCTTCGTGATGTCACCATCCCTGTTAAGATTACCGGCTCATGGGAAAAACCTAAATATAAACTCATTTTTGATGATGTGATGAAAAAGAAGGCTGAGAAGGAACTTGACCGAGGGTTGAAGAAACTCGATGACAAAATCAAGGATGAGAAAACCAAAAAAGCCGTTAATAATTTACTAAAAGGGTTGTTCAATTAGCCATCATCAACAAGGAAAAAGAGGAGAGCGAATGCTCTCCTCTTTTGGATTTTAGTGGCCCGTAAATGCAACCCAGTAGTAAGACACTGGCATCGCAATAAACAGTGCAGGTAACATATTCGCAATCGCGAAAGATTTAATACCAGCGATACGGAACCCCGTTGCAAACATGATCAATCCACCAACAGCAGAGAAATCCGCAATCATAACAGGGTTGGTTAATGGCATAATTGAAGCCGCACCAAAATATAGCAATGCCTGAATAATGAATTGAGGAATTGCAAGTACCATAACAGGCAAACCTAAGGTGATAGCGAAAATACCAGCAGTACATAGGTCTAGGAATGCTTTAATAATCAACATGGTTGGATCACCAGTCATACCTTCGTTCATTGAACCGAATACTCCCGTACCACTTGCACAAAGCAGCACGAGAATCGCAATGAATTTTTCCATGTACTCTTCTTGGCTTAGACCAGCACCAGCAGGGCTACCAAAACGTTCCATAGCGCCTTTTACTTTGCCAGCCGCTGTCTGGATGTGTTTTTCCAGGTTAATGACTTCGCCAAAGATTGAACCAATCAGAATAGAAAGAACAACAGCTGATAGATTTTTTACGTGACCAGTCATTGCCAGACCAAGTCCCATAGAAGCTAGGCCAAAGATAAGTGGTAAACCGTTACGAACGCGTTCGCTTACTTTGCTACCTAGAAAACTCCCGCCAGCTCCGCCAATAATAACTGCGGCGCCATTAATAAATGGACCTATCATGTTATGTTTTCCTTATTTGTTTTTTGGAAGGAAGCGTTCGTAATCAACTTCCATGAACTGTGAACGTTGGAAACGAGTATCTTTTAGCTCGAATGGAACAGTACAGTCATAAATAGTTTTACAAGAAATACCGCGGCCTTTGATTGATGGGCTCATGTCAGGCATTTGTGATGGATCAAGAACGTGAGTTGATGCGCCAGGGATCACTATGGTATCTACATCAGCTTGGTGACGAGTGTTAAGAGCCCAAAGTACATCGTTTGAGTCAAAGAGATCGACGTCTTCACCTACGATGATTACGTTTTTCAATTCTGGGAACGCACCAAATGCAACAAGTGCTGCTTGACGTTGACGACCTTCGTCTTTTGGCGATTGTTTTTCGAATTGCATTACAGCCATCAATTTACCGCCGCCTGAAGAGTGCGCGTAAACGTTTTTCACACGACCTGGCATTGCACGTTCAGTCATAGACAGAATGCTTGCTTCAGTACAGATACCCGCTAGAGAAACGTGCTCTTCACTGCAACCAATACAAGTTTGAGTGATTGGGTTTGTACGAGTGGTCACAGATTTCACTTTGATCACAGGAAGGCTAGGGTTTGCACCGCCAGTGTATCCTGGGAATTCAGGCATTGCTTTACCAGTGTTGCTGTTTTGGTCTTCAACAACGCGGTAATCCGGCATGATTTCGCCTTCAATAACGATTTCAGCGTGAGCAATTGCTTTAGTATCCACTGTTTTAGCTTGTACAAGTTCGACTGCTTTGTTACGGAAAGCACCAGCGATTTCTAGTTCGTTAAAACCAATTGGAGTTACTGGTGGCTCGAAACATGCTGAAACGTATACCGCTGGGTCTAGACCAATGTTCACCGTGATTGGTAATGGTTTGCCTGCTGCTTCCGCTTTTTGACGGAATACGTCGATGTGACGACCTGGGGAGAAGAAGATAGACACTTCATCACGAGCTTGGAAACATTGACGGTGGATAGTTACGTCACTTTCGCCAGTTTCTGGATCTTCTGCGTAAACAAGACCTAGAGTGACGTATGGACCTGCATCTTCAACAGTGTTTGTTGGTGCAGGGATGATTTTACGGATATCAAAATCAGGATCGCTTGCTAGGTGAACTACTTCTTGACATGCTGCCTGGTCAACAACAACCGGTTTGATTGGGTTGTTTACAGCGTTCATCATGGCACGGCCAAGGTTTTCAGGTTTGTGACCTAGAAGAAGCGCAGTACGAGCACGGCTAGCAAGAACACCGATAGCAACAGGAGATTTAGTGAAGCCTTTCACGTTATTGAAAAGCATCATTGGACCTTCTTTAGTTGGACGCATAGTTGTACCTGCTGCGCCAACGTGACGGTAAACACCAGATAATTCACCAACTGGATCGACTTCAACATCAGTTTCTAGTAATTGACCTTCGTATTTAGAAAGAAAATCAATTGCTGTACGTAGGTCAGAGATTGACTCACGCGCTAGAAGATAATCTTGATCTTTATATGTTTTCATGTTTTTTCCTTCAAAAAGTGGAATTTTTGATCTAGATAGCAATAAGTTTTTCAATTAGTTTGTTCACTAATTTCTGAATCACTTTTATCTGATCTGGATGAGCATCATCGATGTGAATACCACACGTCACACACACGACTGCGTTAAGGCGTGAGGCCAACCGCAGCGCGATAGAATGCGCAAGTAAATCTTCTTTATGTCCCATCACTGTGAGAACAGAGACAGAAGCACTTGTTTGAGTTGAATCTTGTAAGCTCGGTCTTGGTTGTCCCATCGCCACCGCACCAATATGAGGGCATTCACCCCCATAAATCACCACACAATAATCAGGGCCAGCCTCGATAAGTTGTAAAGTGACGGTAATGTCAGTCAGCGTTTCAGTGAGGGTGATCATTTGTCTTCACACCAGCGTTTGTAGTGAGTCGCTTCAATATCGAACTCATGTAAAATCTTGCCGACGATATGGGTTTCCATATCTTCAATCGTTTCAGGATGGTTATAGTAAGTGAGCATTGGTGGCATGATGATTGCGCCATATTCGGTCGCAGTCAGCATATTCTTGAGGTGCAATCGGCTGAGAGGCGTCTCGCGAGTCACGAGCACTAATTTACGGCGCTCTTTGATATTCACATCAGCCGCACGAAGCAATAAGTTATCAGAATAACCGTGAGCGATTCCTGCGAGGGTTTTCATGCTACATGGCACAACAATCATACCGTCGACACGGAAGGTACCGCTAGCAATGCTCGCACCGATATTCTCATTGTCGTGTAGGACATCGGCTAGGCAGTGTAGCTCGAGAAGGTCATAGTCGGTTTCCATTTCAATGGTTCGCTCAGTACCACCAGATACTACGAGGTGTGTTTCTATTTCAGAATGATTTCTTAATTCTTTCAGTAAGTTGAACGCAAGTGGGACACCACTGGCTCCACTCACTCCAACAACGATTCTGCGTGTAGTCATGTATTTCCCCTTTAATTACTAAGGTTTCTAGTATAGAGATTGTTGTGATCATGGCTATAACGTAATATGAATATCAAATATCACGTTTTGGAATGTTAAATGAAGTCAGTCAAACCACTTAATAACATCAATATGAATTTGTTAGTGCCATTAAATGCATTGTTAGAATATCGCAGCGTGACAGCCGCAGCTGACCATCTCGGTATTGCTCAGCCAACCATGAGTAAGCACTTGGCTCAACTTCGTAAGATATTGAATGATAAACTGTTGGTGCGTGTAGGAAGTCATATGCAGTTAACCCCAACTGCGCACAATATCCAAGCGACCTTGAGTGGCGTTCTTTCTGGATTAAACGATATATTTGCTGCCAGTTATGACCCTTTGAAAGACAAGCGTGAGTTTATTATTGCTTGTCCTGATTATGTTAGCGTGTACATCATGCCAGACGTTATCAAACCCTATTTACACGATGAATCGCAGCTCTCTTTTCACATTATCAACTGGGATGTTCAGGCACGTAGTTTACTGCTGGAAGGATTGATCGATTTCGTGATCACCATTGATGAAGATTTTGCACCGAACTTTATCCGTAAGGTCATTGATAAAGACGATTGGGTTATGGTGATGAGTGAAAAACACCCGCTAGCGAATAAAGAAACCATCACTATGGAAGAGTTTTTGGCTCAGCCTCACGCTCAAACCATTACTGGAGGGGGGAGTTCTAAACAGATCGATCGGTATTTAAAAAATCATCAGCTTAAGCGTAACGTTCGATTGATTACCCAAGGGTACATTCAGATGTATGTAGCCATTCGTGATAGTGAATTAATTTCAGTTGTCCCTAAACATCAGGCGGCCAATATGGCAAAAGATTTTGGACTGACATACCGCTCACTCCCTTTCGATGTTGCACAGTCACAGCATTCCGTGTACTGGCATGAAAAATTTAATAACGACAGCTCTCACCAATGGTTTCGCGATCATATTATTAATGAAATCGTCAATCACCCGTGTCATCGAGTGGATTAAAAAGGATAGGGCCAATAGCCCTATCCAGACACATAATGTTTACTCAATGATTTCTTTTCGGGTTGTACATTGCAGCTGATTATTGACCGGTTGACAGTTTAACTGTTTGTTAGTGTCATAATATTCTGCACCTGCCCAAGAATAAGTAGCCGGTCCTTCAGTCCCCATCGCTTTATGGAAATTGACGGCTTGATTTACATCGCCACTCCCGTTATATACCGCGACATAAGGGAATGGGTAAACTGGGCGAGTACGTAGCACTTTGCCCTGTTTAGCATGTCCAGGTTTGCCTTTACGTTGCGCTTTTTTCTTTGCGAGTTTTTCAGGCGCGCCTGCACCATCCCATTTCGGTTTTGATGTTTGAGTGGTTAAGATGCCATCAGGCTTCTGACCTTGTTCTACCCATTTAGTTAGTGGCGTCAACAAATCAAACGAACTTGGACCATCCCCACCAAAGCAGTGGTGCATACCAGGAATCAAATAGAAGTTCATAAACTCGCTTTGTTCTTTTGCTCCCATGTAATTCTTCACAGCTTCGTAGTAAGCAATACTATTGATCGGTGAAATGTGCTGATCAGACCAACCATGCCATAAGATTAATTTACCGCCATAGGCTTTGAACGCTTTTAAATCAGGATCCACGGCGCTATACATGCCGTATAGAGGACGCAATTTATCAAAGGTTGCGAGATTAAATTTTAAATCGCTTAAACTGAAGTGCTGCGGATTGTGTTCAAATAGCACTTTTTGTAACGCACTTTCAGCAATCATGGTGCTGAAAATTTGGCTAGAATTTTTGCGCGGAACAAATACCCCTGGCCATGCTAACTCAGAGCCAGGAAGTGGGGCTCCTAAGGTAAGTGCTATTCCTGTTTTGGGATCATGAGGGCCCGCATAGATGCGCTTCAATGCTGTGATTTGATCCTGAGTTAGACACTGTTCGGTCTGGCCCTTTTTACACGACAGAACTTGAGGATTAAAGTGACATTGGCGTGGGTCGCTCAACAAGCCATCTTTAAGGCCGTCTAATGCGTCGCATTGATCAAGCACTGCTTGATGGATAAGAGGCACGTCATCGGCAGTAATTAGCGGTTGACCATCTTTACCTGTATTCACAGTGGCTAACCAACCGTGATGCATGGAGTTTTGTACCGAAAAGTTCATTGCAGGTGCTCCCGCAATAATCCCGTTAAAATCTTTAGGGAAGCGTTGGGCTTCCATCAAGGCTTCTCGCCCGCCATCTGAACACCCGTTAAAATAGGAGTACCGGGCATTTTGGCCGTAATAGTGACGGATTAATGTCTTGGCGGCCAACGACGTGATGTGCACTGAACGATAGGCAAAATCAATTCGTTTTTGAGCGTTATCGCCAAAATCACTACTTGGACCATCATGTCCCATATCTGTCGCGGCTAACACCATATTTGAACCGAGTACCAGTGGGCATTGGTCTGCTGCACCGACACGTAAGTCGACACGGCCACATAAGCCACCACAACCTAACTGCATATAGCGTTGGCTCCAGCCTTGCTTAGGAAGTTGTACTGTAAAACTGATGGTCGGAGCCAGTGTCCCTTTCACCTGACAGACCACGTGTCCTTGTTGATCTTTGGTCTCTTTTGCACTGAGCACTTGACTGCCTTTGCCCCCTAAAGCGACCAGGTCAACTTGGCTCAGTGAAGCGCAATCGGCGACAGGAGACACTTCCGTTAAGGTGTCCGTTGTGGTGGCGTGATTTTGTGTCGCCTTGTGCTGGTGACTGCACCCCACTAACACCATGAGCGCAATAGCAGCGCTGAGCAATATTTTTATTTTCATTAATCACCTCAATCGATTATTGAACATATCTAATAGTGAAAAGTGTAAAGGTTAGAGTTACTCTAAGGTAAAGAGCTATTTTGCAAATTAGTGAGGTTGTCACACTTGGGTATCAGACTGTTTTCTATTCAAGAATTTTCTCGAATAACGGATATTTCACCTCATACACTGCGTTTCTTTGACAAAATTAATTTGTTAACGCCTTTGCGCCAGCCCAATGGGTATCGGCAATATACAGTGAAACAAATTGCTCAGGCTGAAGTGATTACACTGTTACAAAAGGCAAAAATGTCAAATACGACGATTGCCTCGTTACTACAAGGCGGCATGACCAAAGATATGATCGCACAATTCAAAGAGAGTCATCTCGCTTTGAGAGAGGAAATGCGTCAGTTGGAAATAGCGCATAATCAGCTTGGCGAGGCTATCCATCGCCTCGAAGAGATGGCCTTTGTCAAAGATAATCTTAATCAGCCATTTTGTGTATATCGGGATGCCACGACGCTTGGTTATGTAGAGAGTGGAACGGAACCAACTCATATAGTGGATTTGTTTGCCACAATTCACCGCATTATTGGTGAACCTTCATGGGCGTATTTAAAAACTCACGGTGTGATCACCGCCAGTAGTGCCGTTAATGGCAACGCCTACCCATTATTAGCGATGTATGTTGATGATGCTCGCTTGATGAAGCACCGTACCATGATGATGCCTGCTGGGCGGTATTGGTCGGTATACAGTGCGGGAAGCATGGAGAACAACCCGGCGGTAGGGGAATTAATTCAATTAGTGCATCAGTCTGGTCATTCGATCCCAGAAACAATTTACATCCAGCAAGTGAGTGGGCCGATGATGGAACAGAATAAACAAAAATTCATTGTGCAAATTTTGCTTCATATCGGTAAATAATTCATATAAATCATATTAATAGTGGATTTATAACCCCATTCTCTTTTTTTGATTTTGCTTAGTCACTGCATTTTTGGTTCATTAGGTTGACTGGTCCATAAATAGGTTCTAATATGAACCACATGATAAAATGAACCAAAAAAGGAAGAAACTATGAGTCATTGTTATGGTTACATTCGTGTATCACCAAAAATTAAAGATATTGATTCTCGTATCGAAGCATTGAAAACCCAGTATCAAGACATTGAATTATTTGTAGAGACTGGCATAAAAGGGGGCGTTCCTCTCAGTGAGCGACCTAAGTTCCAAGAGCTTGATGCCAAATTAGAAAACGGTGATGAGCTTGTTGTTTGGTGGATTGATGAATTAGGTAAAGAGTTTTCACATTGCCTAAACAATATCAAGACGCTGATTGATAAAGGCATTACGATCAAATCGAATGTGGAATCACTAGAATTTAAGCTAAACGATAACATCAGTGATGCGTTGATTAAAATGCTAAAAGGTTATGCTGAATCTGAAAAACATCGCCGCTTGTTTGCTGCAGAACTCGGTCGTCGCGCTCTAAAACAAGAGCCGGGTCACTGGAAGGAAAAGTTCCGTGGTCGCCAGAAAAACGAAGGTCAGCATCAAGAAATCGCTCAAGCCTTGTTTGAAGGTAAAACGTTGCAAGCCGTCGCTGATGAAACTGGTGCAAGTTTATCTACAGTTAAACGTGTTAAAGCGAAAATTAAGCAGCAAGATGAATTAGGCACTTTGCGCGGTCGTGGGCATGGTGGCAGAGGTCATGGTGGTAAAGGCCACGGTGGTAGAGGTCATGGTAGTCGAGGTGATGGTAGTCGAGGTGATGGTAGTCGAGGTGATGGTAGTCGAGGTGATGGTAGTCGCGATCACGGTAAAGGCATGGGACACGAAAAAGGTCGAGGCCACAAAATGTACGGTGAAGGGAAAGGTCGCCGTCGTGGTCAGGGCAAGATTGTTCCAGAAACTGAGAGTACAGAAAGCGAATAAGTCTTACATAGCCTTGAATAGGCATCGCTGAAAATGAAAGTGTCGGTTCTGCGGAGGGTGAAGAATTGACACTTACCTTTTAGAGAGTAAGTGTCTAATTAATTACCAATCGACGCCTTGCAAGGCTTTTACACCGGACTCAAAAGCATGCTTGATATTTTTCACTTCGGAAACAGTATCGGCAATCTCTATCAATTGGCGGTGTGCGGCTCGGCCTGTAATGATGACCGATTGCATTGCTGGGCGATGGGTTAACGCTTCAATGACTTCATCTAAATCGATATAACCGTAATTCACCATGTAAGTGAGTTCATCAAATAGTACGACATCGAGCGTCTCATCTTTTAGCATACGCTGACACTCTTGCCATACCACCTGAGCCGCTGCGGTATCCGTTTCTTTATTTTGAGTTTCCCAAGTAAAACCAGTGGCCATGACTTGGAACTCAACCCCTAGTTTTTCTAGTAGGTTACGCTCACCATTATCCCATGTTCCTTTGATAAACTGTGCAACAGCACATCGTTTACCGTGCCCTAACGCACGAGCGACGGTACCGAATCCTGAAGTCGATTTCCCTTTTCCATTACCCGTGATAATCAGCAGTAATCCTTTGACTTCTTGAGCTGAGGCGATTTTTGCATCTACTTTATCTTTTACTTTTTGTTGTCGAGCTTTGTGGCGCTCTTGTTTTGTCTTGTCCTCAGACATAATCCATCCTCATCGTTCGTATTTAAGAATAATAACCCAATATGGTCACTACAAAAAACCATGAAGAACCAAAGGGCAACTGCTCAGTATTTATGAACAGATCATTGTTCATAATTAACCGTTTACTGTTCTGTAAGTTGATGAATTGTATTCTTTTTTTGTTATCGTATTTGATAGGTTTATAGCAAGATCTGTGTGATATTTAGCCGTGCTATGGAATTAGTTGGAACCCAATTCATTCTTTTTAAATAACAATTTTATTTTCTTGTAAGAAAGTATTACTCAACTAAATACACATAAACTAAGTGCTCATTTGTGTGTATGGGTGTGACTAAGGGAAACCTTAACACGAATTGTGTGATACACGGGAGACGTTCAATGAATGTCCAAGCGTTAAAAAAGAGCGCTGTTGCGTTGTGTTTTCTTTCCAGTTTATCTTTGGGAGTAGCGCAAGCAGCGGATACAGGTGGCTATGCCACTACAACGGGTGGTGATAGCTATACGTCTACAACAGTAACGACACTAGCAGAACTTAAAGCCGCGATTGCTAATGGTTCTCACCACATTATAGTTAAAGGTACGATTTATGGCGGTAGTTCTCTAACTACCCTTACCTTTGCCACAACTGACTGGAACAACACCACGATTGAAGGCGCTTCAGGTGGTAATGCTGCTCTAGAAAACATCCAACTGAAGTTTGATGGGGAGCAACTGAGTACCGGTACCAATATTGAAAATATCAAAATTTCCAACCTTTCTTTCTACGGCAATATCTCTGATTTACAAAATCTACCAACACAGATTTATGGTACTGATGACAACGTTGGGATTAACTACGAAGGCGTTTCATTGCGCCGTATTACCAACGCCTACATTACGCATTGTAACTTCTTTGATACCAGTGATGATTTAATGAGTGTGACGCTTTCATCTGACGATGTCACTATTTCCTATAATCATTTCTATTTTACGGACGATTGGGCAAATATGAGTCCTGACCCTCTCTGGAATTGGGTGGGATCGTATACGGATTTAGCTGGTGAGCGTCTGGCGATGGTTATCGGTGCAAATTATTCTGACTCTTATGTAGCAACTGGATATTTACATGTGACGGTCCATCATAACTGGTTTGGACCTAATATGCGTGGACGTCCTTTGTATCGTGGATGGGTTCATCAATATAGTAATTTATTTGATAACCATCCGGCGTTAACTGGCACGGTCACGGCTGAAGATGGTAATGAGTACACGCAGAAACAATACGAGGCCGATCAGATTGTAAGTGGTGGCGTGCTGTATTCTGAATCGAATTATTTCTATTACACCAATAATACTAATACGATCTCAGAGGACTCCAGCGGTTATGACTATAAGTTCTACGAGAAGAACAATACGTACAGTAACACGACGGGTACCTCAAGTACTGGGGACAGTTTCTCTTCCTTCCCTGGTGATTACAGTTATACGGTGACGTCTGCGAGCAATGTACCGAGTGTGGTTGAAGCGAGTGCCGGGCCACAATAATAGAACGTAATCAAGAACACTTTTCCTTTATTGGTAGAGACTGCTATTTTGATTACGCTGCATAAGCAGTCACTTTCGGTAATGGGAAAGTGTTTACGTGTGATGAGGAGTCGTTAATGGTAGATAAACCCGTGTCTATTTTAGTTGTTTGTATGGGGAACATTTGTCGTTCGCCAACTGCTGAAGCTGTGTTTAGAGTCAAAGCGGAGCAATTAGGTATAAAGGTAGATATTGATTCTGCAGGAACGATTGCCTATCACCAAGGCGAGTCCCCAGATCCACGGGCACAAGCAGCAGGTCAAGCTAGAGGTTATTCGTTTAAAGGCATCCGGTCGCGGCAAATACAGAAGCAAGATTTCGTCGATTTTGACTATATTTTTGCTGCTGATGAACAAAATAAGCGTGACTTATTGCATGATTGCCCAAAGGAATTTCAACACAAGATTTCATTATTATTGAGTCACATAGCGTCAGATTATCATGAAATTCCCGATCCCTATTATGGGGGAGATAAAGGGTTCGATTTAGTGTTAGATTTATTGGAACTATCGGCCGAAGCAATTTTAAGAAAGGTGTGCGAATGTCACTAGCTATGAATAGATATGTAAAATTTAGGTAAAAATCTATTTGATTTTTGTGTCGATCCAGACAACACTAGTACAATATGAAAAAATGTTAATATAACACTTACTAATTAATATACTACTAAAGTGGTGTGGTATTTCCATTGAACGTGTGTAACTATCTGATTGTAAAACAACTAAGTTGTAAATAGATGATACTAATCACGCTTTTGGGGATGCAGGGTAATGATATCCGTTATTAAATAATGTGTTTTATGTGAGCTGCTAAAGCGATCTCTTATGAGTAATTAGCGTAAGCTAGTGAGTAAGGTGATAGGGTGTTAGCCATTAGGTTGCGGCTAAACACAATAAGTATTTTGATCACCTGAGGTTTTTTCTCGGGTAGGTAAGAAAGAATATTGCTCAGGTCGTGCAAGCGAACAGTGAACAGCGTAGGCGAAGACAAAATTTTAAGGCCTTTTGATTTTCGTGATCTCACGGTGTTTTCTGCCATTGGGGAGGTGGCTGAGCAATCCCTCATCGTTGGAGTGTCATCCTGTGTCGCTCCAATCATCTCAACTTTTTCTTGTCATTTAATGAGAGAGTTTTCTTTTAGTACAGAGTAAAAAGGCCGCTTAGCGACCTTTTTACTAACTGGAAGAGCTTAGAAAGTACGGCTGTATTGCAATCCCATCAAAACAGCATCAGCACGAGTTGTTGCTGTTAGGGTTGTACCTGCAGACGTTTCTTTAACATCGACATCTTTACCTAGTAGGTAAGTGACCCCGAAGTCAACATTTGACTGATCGTCAATCGTGTAGGTTAGGCCAGTTGAGAACCATTGGCGATCTGAATCTGGTACTGAAATCGAAGTAACGGAATCTTGAGCGCTGGTATCGTACATATAGCCTGCACGTAGAGTCCAAGTCTTATTCACGTAGAAAGTACCACCAATCGCATAGTGCCAGCCATCTTGCCAGTCATACTGTTTTTCGTATGTTTCGCCAGCTGATGTCATAGCAACAATAGGTGAACGGCTTGAATCTAGGTTATCAAAGTCGATATTGTCAAATGAACTCCAACCGATCCATTGAACGCTGTAGTGCACGGCAAAACGAGTGTCTTTAATACGGTGGTAGCCAGAGAATTCTGCGATGTCTGGTAGTGGTAGAGTGATCTCTTGGCCATAATCGTCTTTCGCTTTGAATTCAGGGCTGTAGTGGTAAGCAAAGCCAAAACGGTTATTTTCATCCATTTCGTACACTGTACCAAGGTTAAAACCGACAGCCCAACCATCCGCTTTGTCTACGTTTACTAGCGCAGTACCGGCAGTAAGAGACGTACCTAATTTGTAGTTTGTTGCTGCTGCAAGTGTCGCACTTGCTTTGCGCTTCATCGTGCCTTGACCATAGATAATGTCTAAGCCTGCACCAAAGCTCCATTCTTTGCTTAAACGGTATGAGCCAGCAAGGCAAAAGTTAAAGCTTTTAAGGTCAGTCAAACCACCGTATTCAGAGGCGGTGTAATCACTAGAGAATTCTGTTTTTGTACCGAAGTTTGAATAAGCATCGATACCCCAAGCAAATTTATCATTCACTGGTACGATCAAATGAATGTTAGGGGCTACGGAGGTGCCACCAACGTCGTCCGTATCATCAATCGATGTCGTCCCATTATAGGTGGCATCTTTAACATCGATCATGGTCGTGATCGTTTCAAAACCCAAAGAAAAAGAGGTTTTGTCAAATAGCGCCATTGTTGCAGGGTTACGAGCCATTGATGCAGCGTTATCTGCAATGACCGCGTCACCAGCAAAAGCACGGCCAAGGCCTGTTGCTGATTGGGCATTAAGTTGGAACCCGGCAGCAGCAGCTTGCTGAGTCGCTAGACATATGGTCGAAGCAATCAGTGTTTTGGTAAACAGACGCGTCTTTTTCATGTGTATTTCCTATAAAACTCCGCCTCTTTTGGGCGTTATTTCGAGCAATTGCTCAAGAAGGTGCAGATACTAGTCGTTAGTGTAAAGGATACATATCCGACCATTGGCTAATTTGGCGATAAATTTGCCAAACTGACGGCTAAATGAGGTAAATAGGCTATGAAACTGAATGAAATAGAGTTTATGCTCTAATGGGGTTTCCCCAGTTTTTGACGTGCTGCTTGCGGTTTAAAATAGGAGTATATGCACCACGCTAACGAGAAAAGAGAGATTTTCTGGTAAAACGTCATTTTGAGGTGAAAAAATAGATTTTTAATATAAATATCCCCAAATGCCCTCAAGATGCAGAAGTCAGAGTTTTATCACGGTAGGAATGGTCATTCCCTTTACGCGCGGTAGCCTTGCTGGTAGTGAGTTGTAAAGAAAAATATGCACAGAGATTGTTTTGAATCAAGTTTCAATTTCATGCTGCTTATAAATCACCTTAAAATTGATCTAATTCAAATTTTGTTGTGTTGAAGCCGTTATAGTTGTTCATGTCATCTAGTTAGCCGTAAGGCTAGCGTGTTGAGCAAGATGACACTTCCTTTTGAAGGCTGACTTTACTTTCTCCTAATCAGGAAACTGATTATTTTCAATTGGCGTAAGTTAATTGCTTTATAATTCCGACCACACAAAGCATTGTGTGGTTTTTTTTTGCCTATTTTATGCTTGGCGGTCGCTTATTTGTCGAGCCTAGTTATATCTCACGTTTATTCTAGCCCGTATTTGCCAACCCTAACATTCTGATTACACTTTAAATCATAGAAATTGTGTATTGGTTTAGGAAGCGGCAGTAGGGTTTAAGCTGCATTTCGAAGTAATTTAACTACCTAGGAATGGATATGGCGCGTCAAAATGTTTCTACACGTTCTGGTTGTCGGGTTGCGATTGTAGCAGGACTACGAACGCCTTTTGCCCGACAAGGTACTGAATTTAAAAACCTAACTGCAATCGATCTCGGGCAAATGGTGGTAAGTGAATTAGTCCATCGATACGATCTTAACCCCATTCCTATTGATCAGGTCGTTTTCGGTCAAGTCGTACAGATGCCTCAGGCCCCAAATATTGCCAGAGAAATAGTGCTAGCATCACAATTGCCTGTTGCTACCGATGCGTTTAGTGTAAGCCGAGCGTGTGCAACGAGTTTTCAAGCCATCATTAACATTGCTGAAAGTATTATGGTAGGCAGTATTGAATCAGGCATAGCCGGTGGCGCTGATTCTTGTTCAAATTTGCCGATAGGCGTCACGCAAAACTGTGCTGCAACGTTACTCGCGATGTCAAAGCAAAAGACGTGGTTGGGTAAAGCTAAATTGTTGCGCCAATTGTCATTGAAAGATTTTCTTCCTGTTCCCCCTCCTATTGCAGAATATTCGACCGGCCTCTCAATGGGAGAGACCGCTGAGCAGATGGCGAAGACCTATCATATTAGCCGCCAAGAGCAAGATGAATTGGCGCATCGTTCACATCAACATGCCGAACAGGCTTGGCAAGAAAAACGCCTTGATCAGGAAGTGATGACGGCTTTTCCTCCTCCGTACCAACAAGTACTAGCGAAAGACAATACCATTCGAGCTCACTCTACATTGGAAGAACTCGCTTTGTTAAAGCCCGTTTTTGATCGCCGTTATGGGAGTGTGACCGCGGGTAATAGCACACCACTGACTGATGGGGCAGCTGCAATAGTGTTAATGGCTGAAGATAAAGCGCGAAGCCTAGAGTTACCTGTATTGGGCTATATTCGCTCTTACGCGTGGTCAGGGCTTGGTGTTGAAAAAGATATGTTATTAGGCCCTGCCTATGCGGTGCCGAATGCATTAGACAAAGCAGGGATTCAACTCAAGGATCTCACGCTGTTCGATATGCACGAAGCATTCGCTGCACAAGTGCTTGCTAACTTAAAACTATTTGCCAGTGAGCATTTTGCAACTCACCAACTGAGGCGTTCGAAGGCCATTGGTGAGGTAGATATGGATAAATTTAACGTTCTCGGAGGATCCATTGCATATGGACACCCATTTGCTGCGACAGGAGCACGTTTAATTACTCAAACGCTGAATGAACTACAGCGTCGTGGTGGAGGATTGGCCCTTACAACAGCATGTGCTGCTGGTGGACTTGGTGTTGCGATGGTATTGGAGAGTGAATAATGGCATCTGAAAATCGAGGCTTTAGTTTATCAATCGATAACCATTCAGTTGCGTGGTTACAAATCGATTTACCTAATGAAGCGGTCAATACCTTGCGTGCTGAGTCTGTGACTCGGATTAATGAAATACTTACTGAGTTACAAAATCAGCAACAACGCATCAAAGGATTAATCATTTACTCGGCAAAGCCGGATAACTTTATTGCCGGGGCTGATATTAACATGATCGACCGATGTCAATCTGTTGATGAGGCGCGTCAATTAGCTCACACCGGACAAGATGTCTTTAATCAGTTACAGAGCCTGACTTTTCCCGTCGTTGCGGCTATTCATGGTTCGTGTTTAGGAGGAGGATTAGAGTTAGCGTTGGCATGTGATTATCGTGTTGTTAGTGATGATGACAAAACACGGTTAGGCTTTCCTGAAGTTATGCTTGGACTACTACCTGGCGCAGGTGGAACCCAACGATTGCCAAGGTTGGTTGGTTTGATTCCCGCATTAGATCTCATACTGACTGGGCGTTTGTTGAGAGCTGGAAAGGCGAAAAAACTGGGGTTAGTCGACGATGTAGTCCCGCAAGATATTTTGTTAGAAGTCGCGCAAAGATGGCTAGAAAAAAAGCGGCCGAAGAAACCTCTGTCTTCCATGTTTGAACGTATGCTAACTCACTCTAATTTTTTACGGCGACTTGTGTTTGATAAAGCGGCGGCAAAAGCCTTTGAAAAAAGTCGCGGCAACTATCCAGCGATTGACGCGATTTTTCAGGTCATGCGGGTCGGTATGCAGCAAGGAATGAAAAAAGGTTTGCACGAAGAAGCGAAGCAATTTGCTGATTTGGTTATGACCAAGCAGTCGCGCGCTCTTAGGCATCTGTATTTTGCCAATAATATTCTCAAGAAACACTATCCGAGTGATGGCTTAGTTCCGATTGAAAAAGTGCAAGTTGTTGGTGGTGGTTTAATGGGGTCTGGGATTGCCTACGTGACTGCCACCAAAGCACAAGTGATGACTCGCATTCAAGACGTGAGTGAACAAGGCGTGCTATCGGCGTTACAATACAGTTATACTCGGCTTCAAGATAAACGTACTAAACGTCATTTAACATCGCGGCAAGTAAAACAATCCTTGAGCCGTCTCTCTGGCGATCTCTCTAACGCGACTCTACCTCAGGCTGATTTAGTCGTAGAAGCTGTGTTTGAAGATTTAGCGCTTAAGCAGCATATTGTCAGCCAGTTCGATCAATTCGCGCCTCAACAAGCCATTTTTGCTACCAATACGTCCTCATTACCAATTAGCCAAATCGCTGAAAATTCATCTCGTAGTGAGAATGTGATTGGCTTACATTATTTTAGTCCAGTAGAAAAGATGCCGTTGGTTGAAGTCATACCGCATAAACATACTTCTTCTGAAACGGTTGCCAAAACCGTAAGTTTTGCTCGTCGCCAGGGGAAAACTCCGATTGTTGTCAAAGACAGTGCTGGATTTTTTGTAAATAGGATATTAGCGCCATATTTAAATGAAGCTGCGCAGTTAATGCTTGATAACCAACCGATAGAAGAGATAGATGCGGCATTGACCAACTTTGGATTTCCGGTTGGGCCGTTATGTTTGCTTGATGAAGTCGGTTTAGACATTGGTGCAAAAGTTAGCCCGATACTCGTACAAGAATTAGGGGATCGATTTAAAGGGCCAGATATTTTTTCGGTGATGCTTAATGACGGCAGAGTAGGGAAGAAGGTCAGAAAAGGGTTTTATCATTACCCAGTAGACAAACCTAAAGAGGTCGATCGTCAGGTCTATCGGTTGTTTGGTTTGTCGCCAGAAAGTTATTTAACGCCTAAAACAGTGGCTATGCGCTGTTTATTACCAATGCTCAATGAGGCTGTTCGATGTCTAGATGAGGGAGTGATAGCTGCGCCCGAAGATGGTGATATAGGTGCAGTTTATGGAGTCGGTTTTCCGCCATTCTTAGGTGGTCCATTCCATTACATGGATGGATTAGGGTTAGTTTGTATTTCTGAGTTAATGACTCGTTATGCTGATACTTATGGACCCAGGTTTTTTCCTTGTGAAGGCATTATCCAACGAGCAGAACAAGCGAAAGCATTTTATGACTAAATAATTACGCATCAAGGTGCTTATATGAGGTTGTTGCTCTTATCTTGAGAGCCAAGAAAAAGGCAACTTATGCCGTAATAGCATAAAAAGTTAGTTTTTTATTTTGAATGAGAATGTGAAATGTAAGTTTATAACTCGCTTTTAATGTTGCTAAATTGCTAAGCTATTGCGTTGAAAATTTAGCATAGCTAACAAGATATAGGTCACAGTTATCAGTGTATTTATAATTTAGAGTGATAACTCTATCAATGTAATAAGCTGTCTTTATCTGTACTTATTGAATTCTCCCCAATTCGCGCGTTGATAAGGAATCTGTATGGACGCATTAGATTTATTACTCTCACGTCGTTCTATGGCGAAGCTTACGTCACCAGCTCCTGAAGGTAAGATTCTCGAAAATATAATCCAAGCAGGCTTGAGAGCTCCTGATCATGGCAACCTAACGCCATGGCGTTTTGTTATTGCTCAGGGTAGTGGTCTACAAAAACTATCAGATATATTGGTGAAAGCGGCTGTTGCAGAGCAAAGTGATGAGTCGGTCGTTACTAAATTAAAAAATGCCCCATTTCGGGCTCCGATGGTTATTACTGTTATCGCTAAGGTCACGCCCCATGAGAAAGTGCCAGCTCTTGAACAGCACCTGTCGGCAGGATGTGCGGTTCAAGCAATGCAAATGGCTGCAGTGGCTCAGGGGTTTCAGGGGATTTGGCGTTCTGGTAATTGGATGTTCCATCCTGACGTTCATCATGCATTTAAGCTAGAAGGTGAGGATGAAATTGTCGGGTTTTTGTATTTAGGTACGCCTACCGGAAGCGCTATGGCTCCACCTAAAAGAGCATTGGGTGATTTTGTAGAATTTTTATAATTGAGTGACGGAGAGGGCCTTGGTATGTAAGGCCCTTTCGTTCTCTATTAGTATTTAGTGAATGTGGTAACTAATCACAAAGTCAATGAATAAGCGGACTTTTTCCGGTAGATGGTCTTTGTGGTTATATAACATATAAATATCACGAGGATTCGCGGACCAGTCGTTCAGTACGCGAACTAATTTGCCTGCTTGGATGTATTCATCCAGCATGACATCAGGCATTAATGTAATGCCTAACCCTTGTGTGCAAGCATGACGCACAACGTCAATAGTATTGGCCTGAAAACGGCCTTTATCTAAATTGACAACGGATTCGCCTTTATTGTTAGTTAATTGCCATTTAATCAGTGGGTAACCTTTCAATAAAGAATGTTGGGTGAGTTCTTCGGCGTGATTCGGTGTCGGGTTTTTTGCTAAATAGTCTGGACTTGCTACTAATATGTCTTTCACTTCACTAATTTTACGGGCAATCAAGCTTGAGTCCCGTTGAGGACCTACTCGGAAGATAACATCCCATTCAGTGGGGTCGAGGCGGTCTGCGTGATTACTTGTCGTCAATTCAATATTGATTTCTGGATATTCCTGCATGAAATCAATAAACATTGGCATCATTAATCGTTTAGTAAGGTTGGAAGGAGCAGAGATTTTTATTTTCCCTGACGCCCCACGGCACTCATCGGTGATTTCTTCTGCCATTGAGGCTAGCCGTTCTAGTAATGGAGAACATTCACCAAAGAAGCGTTCTCCTGCTTCGGTCAGTGATAGCTTGCGGGCATGGCGATTCAAAAGTCTAAGATTCAACGAATCTTCAAGCGCTTGAATGCGTCGGGTGATGGTTGCTACGGGGATCATAGTCTTACGTGAAGTTGCGGTGTAGCTGCCATTTTCGACAACCAGTCGAAAGAGGTTTAGGTCATCTAATTTCATAGTTCCTGACACATTATTTTATGAGTTGGAGTAATTTATACGCATATCGGATGTCAAAGTTTGAGACATATCAACGACTAGTATGATATGTCATATTCCATACATATAGTATGCAACTATGTGTAAAACCGGAATATTTGTATAAATGTTATTTCAAGACTACCTTAATAGGTAACGTATGAAACTATCCTATAACAATAAAAAAATTTGTGAACAGGAAGAGCATAGTGAGGTAGATGCTATGTACAAAACTAATGTTCAAAATGATGATGGAGCTGAGGGGCAGGTGAACCTGAACCAACAATCTAAAGTCATTATGCTTGTTGACGACGATCCGATCTTTCGTCGTATTACAGGCGCGTTTTTAGCGGCTCAAGGATATGAAGTCGTTGAGGCTGAGGATGGACTCGATGGATTACGTAAATTACAGGAGGCGCAGCCGGATCTCATTTTATGCGATCTCTCTATGCCCGTGCTAAACGGTATTGAGTTTGTTGAAGAAGTGAGCATGGAATATCCGTCCATGCCTCTCATTGTGGTATCGGCGACTCAAGATATGTCGGAAGTCGCGAAAGCGCTGCGTTTTGGCATTAAAGATTTTCTGCCTAAACCTATCAATGACCACCAACACTTGAGTTGCTCCATCGAAAGTACTTTAGAAGCGACAGAAAATGCTATGGCCAGCCATCGCGATTTTTCTAGTCAGTGGTTTCGTGTTGATGGTGAAGGTGAGTTACCTGAAGAGCGAGAGTTGCATTGGCACCTTGATTACTTACACAAGAATCCAAATGCAGCGAAAGAGTTACTTCATGCACTGTTACCTGACAATGATACGGCGCAAGGTGCCTGGCACTGCAGTTATCGCTTGCTGCAATCAACAGAAACGATGCCATTAGTGTTTGATTATGTATGGCTGTTAAACGGTCAAATGGCCTTTTACATTGTTGATTCCTCAAGTAACGATGAAAGCGGGGTAGGGACAACCTTACTTGTACGGGCCTTGTTCCATGATTACTTACGTAATTTACGACGTAATAGCGTTGATTTAAAAGACATGGCGGCCATATTAGAACGTGGAATTAAATGTTCAGAATGTGCTGGGCCGGTGACTGCCTTGTTTGGACTTGCTGATTTTAACGATGGCTCGCTATCGATCTTACCTGCAGGATTAGACAGCCAATGGTCAAATGAAGTTAAAAAGCATCATATTGCTGGTAATGTGTGTTTGGGTAACAATTGCTTGAAAAACTTTGTCACTAATGACTTGTCGATTACCAAAGGCTGCAAAGTGGCGATACATAACACCGGAGCTAGCAGTTTTACCTTCGATATTTATACTAACCAAGATCTATACGAAATATAACGTGTTATAACGATCGCGCTTATTAGGGGGAAAGACCAATAAGCGCGACCCATTTCTGTGTTCTCTACCTTCAGTCCCATGTTAAATATATGTCTCTGATTCGAAAATCTCTCACGCGTTTTGCGTGTCTTCTCTTAGGATGGATTGCACTCTTATTAGGTATTGTTGGCATTGTATTACCTGTTTTGCCAACCACTCCTTTTATTTTATTGGCTAGCTTCTGTTTTATAAGGTCTAGTCCACGTTACCATTCATGGCTACATCAACATCCTTGGTTTGGGCCGATATTAACCAATTGGGAGAAAAATCGATCTGTATCAAAAATAACCAAACGGCGCGGTTTGGTTGTTATTGTTCTAAGTTTCTGTTTTTCAATTTATATTGTTCGGTATTTATGGCTTAAAGTGCTATTATTTGTCGTTTTTGTCGTTCTTATAAGCTGGTTTATTAAGCTACCAGTGAACGAGCTAGTTGATAACAGGCGTGAAAATCACTAGCATTATGAAGAAGTGTGCCCACTCTTCGAGTGGGCGTTTGTTTTTTCAGCGCTTAGAAATTATTGTATTTCGGGCGAAGAACCATAAACAGCAATGCTGTGATTATTCACGGGAGCATTGTCTCAATCGAAGTTAATTTTATTATGACAACCGAAACTCTTTCACTTATTAAATCAAGCATTAAAAGCATTCCTGACTACCCAAAACCAGGCATTCTGTTTCGTGACGTAACCAGTTTGCTAGAAGATGCAAAAGCTTATCAAGCGACCATTCAACTTTTGGTAGATAAGTATAAAGCTCACGGTTTTACCAAGGTGGTAGGTACGGAAGCTCGTGGTTTCCTTTTTGGTGCCCCATTAGCGCTTGAATTAGGTGTGGGTTTTGTACCTGTACGTAAACCAGGCAAACTACCTCGTAAAACTATCGCACAAACCTATGATTTGGAATATGGTACAGATACCTTAGAAATTCATGTTGATGCGATTCAGCCTGGCGATAAAGTGCTTGTTGTTGATGACCTTCTGGCGACTGGTGGCACAATTGAAGCGACCACTAAACTGATTCGTCAATTAGGCGGCGAAGTGGAGCATGCTGCATTTGTCATCAACCTACCAGAGATCGGTGGTGACAAGCGCCTGGAAGGTTTAGGCTTGAACGTTTACAGTATCTGTGAATTTGACGGTCACTAAACACCCAAAACGGAAGTATTCATGAGTTATCTTGCTCTCGCGCGTAAATGGCGGCCTACTCAGTTTAAAGAAGTAGTTGGTCAAGCCCATGTTTTAACTGCATTAGAGAACGCTCTTGCACAAAATCGTCTTCATCATGCTTATCTGTTCAGCGGTACTCGCGGGGTAGGTAAAACATCTATCGCTCGTTTATTAGCGAAAGGGTTGAATTGTGAGACTGGCATTACAGCCACACCTTGTGGTGAATGTGCAACTTGTCGTGAAATCGATCAAGGTCGCTTTGTCGATCTACTCGAAATCGACGCAGCTTCTCGCACTAAAGTAGAAGATACGCGTGAGTTGCTGGATAATGTACAGTACAAGCCTGCTCGGGGCCGATTCAAAGTTTATTTGATCGATGAAGTACACATGCTCTCGCGCCATAGTTTCAATGCGTTACTTAAAACGCTTGAAGAGCCGCCAGAGTATGTGAAATTTCTTTTAGCAACAACGGATCCACAAAAACTTCCTGTGACGATTTTGTCTCGTTGTTTGCAGTTCCACCTGAAACCTATCAGTGTGGACGATATCCAGCATCAGCTTGCTCATATCATGCAGCAAGAGCAAATAAGTAGTGAAGCCAAGGCGCTGAATATGCTGGCTCATGCTGCCGATGGCAGTATGCGTGATGCGCTTAGTTTAACTGACCAAGCGATTGCGTTGGGGAACGGTAATATTCAAGCCGATATTGTTTCTCACATGCTTGGTACGTTAGATACAGACCAAGCACTGCACCTGTTGCAAGCCATTAGCTCTCAATCGCCTCAAATCGTTTTAGACAGTATTCAGTCACTGGCTGAAATGGGTGTTGAGTGGGATGGTCTATTGCAACAATTAGCAACGCAGTTGCATCGTGTTGCAATGTATCAAACTCTACCCGCTACACTCGATAAAGAACTCCCTGATGCCGATAAAATAATGCATCTAGCTCAGGTGTTAGCGCCACAAGATGTTCAACTTTATTACCAAATGGCACTGAAGGGACGGCAAGATCTACCGCTATCGCCTACCGGACGCGTGGGTATTGAGATGATTGTCTTGAGAATGATGGCCTTTAAACCCTCTCAAGTTGCTGTCGCGCAGTCTTTGACCACTCAACCAGCGGTAAGTCAGCCTGCGCTAGCTAACGATGTGATGCCACCTCAGCGAAACAAAGCACCAGCATCTGAACCGTTGCGTGCGCAACATAGCCCGATGAATACGGTGGCGAATCATGCGCCAGACGCTACGCCGCTAAGTCCATCCGTGCCAGAGGCTGCACCGCAAAATGACTTACAAGTTGTACCTCAACAACCATCCGCATCTACGCCAGAGCCGACACCGAGTGTATCTCACTCACCGGTAGGTGGTTTACGTCATCAATTACGTTCACAGCGTAAAGGGTTAAATCAACCGAAAGAAGGACCTGGCGTAAAAAAGGCCCAAGCGGTATCTGAAAAGCCTGTTTCTGTACTAGAACGGGTAGCCCAACGAGGTCATCAGAATGGCCACCAGATGCCGCACAATGCTCATGCTAATGAAGCTACTATTGAACCTGAAGTGGTTGATGAAAGTAACTATCAATGGCGTCCATCTCAACCACAGCAGCAAGTTCAACCAAAAAAAGAACTGACACCAACACAGTTAAAACGTGCATTGGAGCATGAGAAAACGCCAGCGATGGCAGAGCGTCTGATCGCAGAAGCTTCGCAGCAAGATGAATGGGCGGCGCTCATTCAGCGTCTTGATACGGCAAAGTTGGTGGAGCAAATCGCATTAAACTCTACATTTCATAAAAACGGTTCACTCATAGAGTTGGTGTTGCGACCGACTCATGCGCACCTCAACACAGACAAAGCTCAGAGTGAACTTCTCGAAGCGATTAATGCCCAATTAGGTGAAGATTGTCAACTGACGGTTACGATTGGAGAGTCTGGCGAAACACCTCTAGAATTACGTGAAAGGTTGTATCAAAGCAAACTTTCACAAGCGATGGAAAGCCTTGCTTGCGATCCTAATGTACAATTTATTGAGCGCCGCTTTAATGCGGAGTTAGATAAAGATAGTGTAAGACCGATTTAATTGTGTGGGGTTGAATCTACAGCAATACGACCCCACAATATGTGAAACAATTCAAGACGAACCAGAGAGAATAAGATGTTTGGTGGAAAAGGTGGAATGGGCAACCTAATGAAGCAAGCCCAGCAAATGCAAGAGCGTATGCAACAGCTTCAAGAAGAAATTGCAAACATGGAAGTCACCGGTGAATCTGGTGCTGGTCTTGTTAAAGTTACCATCACTGGTAGTCACAACACTCGTCGTGTTGAAATTGACGAGAGCTTGATGGAAGACGATAAAGAAATGCTAGAAGACTTGATCGCAGCTGCATTTAACGATGCTGCTCGTCGTGTCGAAGAAACTCAAAAAGAGAAAATGGCGTCTGTCACTGGCGGTATGCAATTACCACCAGGCATGAAAATGCCGTTCTAAATCTTAGAGAAGGTTAATAATGCGAACCAGTCCTATGCTGGAGCATTTGATGGAGGCCTTACGTTGTCTGCCTGGGGTTGGCCCCAAATCAGCGCAACGTATGGCCTTTCATTTGTTACAGCGCGACAGAAAAGGCGGCTTACAACTGGCGGATGCTTTGAGTAAAGCAATGACAGAAATTGGCCATTGTAAGGAGTGCCGTACTTTCACCGAAGAAGACGTATGTAACATCTGTAATAATCCGAAGCGATGTGAAAATGGTCTGCTTTGTGTGGTTGAAAGCCCCGCAGATATTGCTGCTTTGGAAGCCACTGGTCAATATTCAGGACGTTATTTTGTCTTAATGGGGCATCTCTCACCACTCGATGGTATTGGTCCTAGTGATATTGGCTTAGATGTGTTGGATTTTCGTCTACAACGAGGGGATGTAACAGAAGTGATTCTGGCCACTAACCCAACTGTTGAAGGGGAGGCCACGGCACATTACATCGGTGAACTATGTCGAGAGCATGGTGTAAGCGCGAGTCGCATTGCCCATGGTGTTCCTATGGGTGGTGAACTAGAACTTGTCGATGGTACAACTTTGTCTCATTCGCTGTTAGGTCGTCAAAAACTCTCTTAATAAAAGGCCGCATTTCAATGCGGCCTTCCTGTCTTCATCTGTGGTTAGGTTATTGCTTCTAACTCAGTAATTATAGTAATTGCCTGATGTGACGTGTCACCACAAATGTCTGAACTGGCTTTGAATTGATGGCACACCTTAGGGCGCTCAGGCTTACCGAATAAACGACATAAATTTTCTTCGTTAAGCTGGATACAACGCACGCCAGCGGGCTTACCCTTTGGCATCCCTGGAATGGGAGAAGAAATACTGGGTGCTATACAGCATGCACCACATCCAAGACGACATTCCATCATGCACCTATAATGAATATGACTACAACTAATACGCCGTTAAACCAATCTTTAGCAGCGCAGACAATTTTAAAGAGCGCGCATCCTATCAGAGTTTTAAAAGGGAATCGACAGAAACCTGTCTGGTCATTTCTTGCCTGATAGTTGCACTTTCACGACAACACAGGTATAAATGCCCCCCATTTATTAATATCTAGTAAAGAGACTAACGTATGACCACACCATTCTGGCAGACCAAATCATTAGCACAGATGACAGAGGATGAGTGGGAATCATTATGCGACGGTTGTGGCAAATGCTGCCTACATAAATTGCTTGATGATGATACGGAAGAGGTCTATTACACCAACGTTGCATGCAGTCTTTTAAATGATAAAACGTGCAGTTGTAAAGATTATCCAAATCGTTTTGCGTCAGGGGAAGAATGCTTAAAATTGACGCGAGATAAAATCAGTGAATTTAACTGGCTACCTGATACATGCGCCTATCGATTACTTGCTGATGAGCAGCCATTACCACAATGGCACCCACTGATCACAGGTTCAAAAGCGCAAATGCACGCTTGTGGTGAAAGTGTACGTAATAAAGTGGTTTATGAGATAGATGTGATTGATTGGGAAGACCACATCATTAACCACCCTCATAAATAATGCTTGTTTAGCAACGAAAAAAAGGCACTGAGAAGTGCCTTTTTCGACTGAGCTTAAAAGAAAAAAGAGAGAAGTTAGGTTTCGTTCAGCCGTTATTACACGACAGCAAGCAGAATACCACCAATGGTTGCTGCTGCTTTGAGGTAGGTCCCCGCTGAATATGAGCCGTCTTTCTCCGCTTCTTCGCCTTTTTTATCAGGGTTTTCCAACCCCAATGCTCCGTATGTAAAGGATTCAACCTTGTCACCTAAGCTCTTTTCTTTAGCGGGAGTTAGCGTGCCTGTCTTATCAATCTGATTTAAGGTTTTTAGTAACACTTTTCCTTCTTCAGAGAGGGAAACCTTGTCACTGCCTTCCTTGCGTTCGACAAGTGGGGCGGGGCTAAAGCTGCTATCCGATTTCGAGCTAGAATGTGCCGCTGTGTTTTGAGATTTCACCGGTTGGGTGGAATGCAGATGTGCTGATCCTGATCCTACTGGGTTCATTCTTCTCTCCTAAGTCAATCCTCAAAGTAGTTATCGACCATTACAAGAAAAACTTGCGTAGTTTTAACATTGTTTGAGCACTTTCTTAAACAGCAAGCTTTATGCCTACTTTAGGTAAAAATAAGGTTAATTATTAATATTGTTAGCTAAAGTTATATTTAGTGTGATAATTATCGGATTTTTGCCGACTATGAGTGAGTAAAAACAATGACTCACAACAATTTTCAAGCACAGAACAGCGCTTTTTACCTTATTAAATTGTGATTTAAATCACGATAATTGCCACGTGTTGGTTAATGAGGTTTACGATAGATTCGTAACATAAAATCAGCTTCACAAGAGAATACACCGGTTGCTTCAAGCTGTGCGCGGAATTCATCGCTAGCATGCCATTCAAGCGGGGTCATTTGTAATAAATCGCGTGCTTCACTACCGGGTAAGCTCATGTCGTAATGTATTTTTTCGCTGTGCTCTAGAACAAAACCAGTTAATAGTTCAGGGGTTTCATCATGTAAGCGAACAGATTGATAAATTTTTTCTTTTAACTGATATAGATGGCGTGCTGCTGGTGTCACTGTAACTATGATGCCTCCGGGCTTAACACAGCGTAATAACTCTTCCGGTTTACAAGGAGCATAAATACGTATTACTGCATCCAACGACTCAGAAGCAAAGGGCAGGCGGTGACTTGATGCCACGGTAAATTGGCAATTGAGGTAACGTTTTGCCGCGTAGCGAACGGCAACCTTTGAAATATCTAGGCCATGAACTTCCATGTTGTGTTCATTAGCCAGTAAAGTATCGGCAATATGTGAGGTGTAATAGCCTTCGCCGCATCCGATATCTAATAGGGCGCTCGCTGGTTGATATATGAATTGTTCAACCAATTCGGCAACACGCGCGCGCATTGGATGGTAATGACCACCATTAAGAAAACGACGGCGAGCTTGGGTCATCTCTTTATTGTCACCAGGATCTTTAGAGCGTTTGTGGTGAGCTGGCATTAAGTTCACATACCCTTCTTTGGCAATATCAAACTGATGATGATTCTCACAGGTGTAGGCGTGATTCTGTTTCGTGAGTGGTTGCTGGCAGAGGGGACACAAATAGGCCATGGGGATCTCGGTTGTTCAAATAAAGGCGGTAGTTTAATACCAAAGAGGGGAATGATCTATGGATAATCATTCCCCTTTCTCTATTCGGTCGATTAAACGAAGTTACGCTTCAACTAAGCGGATAGTCGTTGCCAATGTATGGCTTTCATTGGGTGCTAGTGTATGTCCAGCAGAGATGCATGGTGCGTAGATGGTCGATTCAACACATAGCATCGTAGCGTAACCATCATCGGTCATATCTGCCATGTGTCCATCTGCCCAAGGGTTCCATAACACTGCGGTATTGTGGCCATGATTTTCAATGGTGATCTGGCGAGAGAGCTCTGGGTCGTGAATGGTGATGATCGGTTCAGGTTGTGTGTATACCCGATCAATAGGGCCTGTTAAGGCTAAAACATCTGGGCCTTCACACTCTTTGCTGTCTTGTAATTTATCAATGTAACGTTCGCCCATACCGGTCGTTTCTACTTGATGAATGTCGCCAACATTCAAGTAGGAATGTAATGCTCCTGAGAACAGCCAAGGTTTCTCATCGGTATTGGTAACCTCAAGAGAGACATTTAACTCGTCACCGATTTCCACGTATAGGCGAGTCGAGAATTGGTAAGGCCATAATTTTTGAGTCTCTTCGCTATCTTCTAAGCCGAGACAGATCACGACACCTTGGTCGTTTTCACGGTGTTCGATGAGTGTCCATTCGCTAATGCGGGCAAAACCATGGGAAGGAGAACCAATTGGCCCAAACCAAGGCCAGCAAATAGGAATGCCACCGCGTATAGAGGCTGTACCATTAAACTTTGCTTTGCTACTCATCCAAATGACGTCGGCATGGCCGGCAGGTCGAAAAGAGAGAATATGAGCACCGTGCAATGAAATACCAGCGCTGGCTTTAGGGTGGGTAACACGTAGAATTTTAATATCGTCTTTTTCGACTACATCAATGTGGTCAGAGAGAGTAGAGACGACTGGAAGGGTAAGTAAATCCATTGTTCAGTTCCTTATTTGCACTTTTGCAGTGTCTGGTTTTATCTGGAGCGACGCATACCAAAATAACATAGCCAGCATAAGCCGTCTCATGTGCTATTTTGTTTCCTCAAATTTATTACTCAGTTTGTGAATCCTACATCGTTACGTTGCTGGGTAACATGAGTGTATCAACTCAATATACGAACGATGGTTAACTTAGCGGTTACTCACGAATAAGTGCATAAATAAGACGAGATAAGGGGTGGTTCATATTTTATGAGAGCTGATCCAGAGGGCTGATCAACAAAAAAGGGCAGCGTAATCGCTGCCCTTTGCAAGTTTTAAGCTAACAGCTTACATTATTTAGAAATGTGAGCGATTAGGTCTAGAACTTTGTTTGAGTAACCGATTTCGTTGTCGTACCAAGATACAACTTTAACGAATTTGTCAGTTAGAGCGATTGCAGCGCTTGCATCGAAGATAGAAGTGCGAGTGTCGCCGTTGAAGTCAGTTGAAACAACTGCGTCTTCAGTGTAACCAAGAACGCCAGCTAGTTCACCTTCAGCAGCATCTTTCATTGCAGCTTTGATTTCATCGATAGATGCAGCTTTAGAAAGGTTAACAGTTAGGTCAACTACAGAAACGTTAGCAGTTGGTACGCGGAAAGCCATACCAGTTAGTTTGCCGTTTAGTTCAGGTAGTACTTTACCTACAGCTTTAGCAGCACCAGTTGAAGATGGGATGATGTTTTGAGCCGCACCACGACCACCGCGCCAGTCTTTGTGAGAAGGACCGTCAACAGTTTTTTGAGTAGCAGTAGTTGCGTGAACTGTAGTCATAAGACCAGATTCGATACCGAATTTGTCGTTAAGAACTTTAGCTACAGGTGCTAGACAGTTAGTAGTACAAGAAGCGTTAGAAACGATGTCTTGACCAGCGTAAGTTTCGAAGTTTACGCCGTTAACGAACATTGGAGTTGCGTCTTTAGAAGGACCAGTCATTACTACTTTTTTCGCACCAGCTTCGATGTGTTTACGAGCTGTTTCGTCAGTTAGGAATAGACCAGTTGCTTCAGCAACAACGTCAACACCGATTTCATTCCATTTAAGGTCTGCTGGGTTGCGTTCTGAAGTTACGCGAACAGTTTTACCGTTTACAACTAGGTTACCATCTTTTACTTCAACTTCGCCGTTGAAACGACCGTGAGTTGAATCGTATTTCAACATGTAAGCCATGTATTCTACGTCGATAAGATCGTTGATACCTACAACTTCGATGTCATCACGAGTTTGTGCTGCACGAAATACGAAACGACCGATACGGCCAAAACCGTTAATACCTACTTTGATAGTCATTATAGTTGCTCCACAACTTAATTTCTGATTAAAGATAACTGGTAGTAAAATTACAGAATCCAGTTAGGGTCTGCAACAGATAATCCTTCTTAACTTGTTTAAAGTCAAAAAAAAGTGCTCGTTTTTTTAGATTGAGTCATGAGTGATTATTTTTTGCACGCTAGATGGATTCTTTTTACTAATAAGAACAATATTAAATCATGAACAGATAGGTATTTTGTCAATAAAACCCTAACTGTCATATAGATACAAAGTATGTGCTACAAAGCATTTACCTGACAAGCTCGATGAGAGAGAATTACCACATTAATTAGCCGAATAAAGAGAGCTTAACGTGAATAATAAAGGAAAAAGTGATTTAAAATCAGAAGAATACTGGCGAGATAAACTGACCGATGAACAGTTTCGAGTCTGTCGAGAACACGGTACGGAGATGCCTTTCTCTGGCACGTTGTTACATAACAAAGAAACTGGGATTTACCACTGTACTTGCTGTCAGGCTCCTTTATTTATCTCTGACAATAAGTATGACTCTGGTTGCGGTTGGCCTAGTTTTGACGCGCCGATAAATGAAGGTGCAATACGGTATATTGAAGATCGCAGTCACGGAATGATACGTACTGAGATCCGTTGTGCACAGTGTGAAAGCCACTTAGGGCACGTTTTTCCTGATGGGCCACAAACAACCGGTGAACGCTACTGTGTGAATTCTGTGTCGTTAATTTTCAACAAAAAAGAATAATTTGTACAAAATTTAGTAATTAAACGTTGTTCAATTAAAGACCAAACAAAAAGAACCTCCATAAGGAGGTTCTAGGTTGGGTAAGAAAGTGACTATGGATTTATACTAATTTTTAGTTGTTTCAAAGCATTAGGGATTAAGTCTTTAGAATAGTTACCCTGTTTAAGAGCATCGACCACATTATCTGCAATGTTATTTAATTCATCATATTGTTCATCGCTGTAACCAAATAACAATTTCATATCTTCGCTGTCCGCAACAGGAACACCGTAGTGCTTACTGACCATTGCCCAGATATAAGCGTAATGACGCTGGTTAAGCAGTTGGTAGTTACTTGCCAAGGCTTTAAAAATATCCAGATTAACGTCGTCGTTTTTGGCCAATTCTAGGGCGTGATTCAATAATCGAATGGTTTTTCGATTGTCTCTAGAGGTATAAAAAGTAGCGAGAGCGTATTGCATTTCTGGAGTTTCAAGAGCAGGCTTTCCTTCCATTTGAAGAAATTCTCTTTGCGCTTGTTTATCACCGATCTGACTCCAAAGAAAGTAAAGAGCCGTTGGAGAATGACTATTACGAATCGTTTCAACTAATTGTTCTTCGTCTTCACTGGCATTTTGCACGGCAGCGAAACGCAGTTGCTTTAACTCTGCCTGATCAATAGCTCGAATTTGAGCTGCTAAAGACATGCATTTTTTGTATGCTGCGAGGTAGTGATACTCGCTGATGAGATTAGAGACCGTTTCATTTTTTAACACTTGATAACGGTGCCAAATTAAATCGGTCCGGGCTACTCGGCATTGTCCATCATCCATGTTGAGTCGTTCGCAGCGTAGATTTGGATTGTCCTTGCACAATTGCTCGGTATTGCTTTTATTTTCAAAACAGCCGCTCAAGCTAACAGTTAGAAGCATAAGCAGCATAAATTTTATGCTATTCATAAGGTTCGCTTGTGATCAATAACACTTAACTATTTAGTCTTTCTTGACGGAATATGCCAGAAAGATATCGTGTTGATGTTCAGACTTGAGCCCCCAAGCTTAATACTAAAAGTGGAGAACATCATGGATAGAGAACAATTAGTTAATTCCATTACACCAGAAGCTTACGAACGTCTATTGTACGCAGTAGAAACGGGTAAATGGCCTGAAGGAACGTCGTTATCAAAAGAGCAGCGCGATTCTTGTATGCAAGCTGTGATGCTTTATCAAGCCAAGCATAATAACAATCCCGATCATATGACCGTTGGCACTGATGGTGAAATAACGTTCAAGTCTAAGACTGAACTTAAACAACGTTTCCAATCAAATCAGAGTGATATCTTAAGAATAAACCCTAATAAGTAAGCGGTATATGTTATAGCGCAATAGAACATAAAAAAGCCCCGATATTTTCTATCGAGGCTTAATAAACGTGATCTTCTGAGCAAATTCTAGGTTATAAACTCATCTCACCGCGTAGAACTTGCTGCATTTTTTCTTTGATCTGCTCGTAACTTAGGTTCTGGCTAAGTAGGTAGTGCAATTTTGCTAAAGCCGCTTCAGGGGTCATATCGAAGCCACTGATAACACCAGCATCATGCAGAGCGCACCCTGTTGCATATCCCCCCATATTGACTTTACCTGCCAAACATTGCGTAAGGTTAACAACGATAACGCCGCGCTCTGAAGCATCATGCAAATGGGCTAACAACTCTGGATTTTGTGGCGCATTACCTACACCAAATGTTAACAAAATCATTGCATTAACGGGTTGAAGTAGTGTGTTGCGAATAACTTCATGAGAAATGCCAGGGTACATGGTAATCACACCAATAGGTTGAGGTGTAATGTCGTGTACGCGAAATTCTCCCTGAGGCTTTTCATCAACTTTGACGAAATTACTCACTTGAATGTTAATACCTGCTTCCAGCAGCGGAGGTAGGTTGGGTGACGTAAAAGCATTAAATCCATCAGCATGAGATTTAGTGCTGCGGTTACCGCGCATTAATTGATTATTGAAAAATAACGTTACTTCATTAATCGGGTAGTTAGCAGCAATGTGCAGAGCGTTAAGCAAGTTAGCTTGACCATCTGAACGTAATTCTGCCAAAGGGATTTGTGATCCTGTGACGATAACGGGCTTACCAAGGTTTTCCAGCACAAATGATAGGGCTGAAGCGGTATAAGCCATGGTATCAGTACCATGTAAAATGACGAAACCATCGTACTTATCGTAGTTATCACGAATGTCATTGGCGATATATTGCCAATCTGACGGTGTCATATCAGACGAATCCATCAGTGGATCGTATTCATGAATGGTGAACTCAGGCATTTCCTCGCGGTGGAATTCTGGCATGCTTGCCAGTTGTTTTTCCATAAATCCTGCAACGGGTATGTAACCATGATCAGACTTGGTCATACCGATTGTGCCACCAGTATAGGCGATATAGATATGTTTTCTGGCCATTGCTAGAAATCACTCATTAAGGGAACAGACTCGCGATTATAGCGAAAATGACAAGAATAAAAACAGGCGCATTCGTTTGCGCCTGTATTTTAGTGATCTCCGATTTAGTGGTTTTCAACGCTAAGAATCCACGTTGATATGAGTAGTCAGAGACATTACCTACTCAACTTGGCAATTTAAGCAAAATGCATAAACACCTCTAGGATCATTAAAGCTATTCAGTAAACTAGCACTTTCTGTCAATTGCTTTGCAGCCGGTTGTAACGCTGCTGGGACCATACTGCTGAGGTTTAATCCCAAACTGGTATGAGCTTCACTCAGTACATCTTGAAGTAGCTGTTGTGCGGGCGTCAATGGCTCTGCAATCCAATCTAAATCATAAGATTGGAGATTCGCTAATTTGGCAGCCACAGTCACAGCATCATCAAAGTCACCAAGTTGATCCACTAGACCAATCTTAAGGGCGTCTTGACCAGTCCAAACACGACCTTGCGCAATGTCATCGACCTGATCGAGCGTCATGTGGCGATTTTTACCGACTAATGAAATGAAACGTTGGTATCCGTGCTCAATTCCCATTTGAAGCGCTTGTTTCGCGCCATCACTTAACCCAGTGGTTACCCCTAAACCAGAAAATGGTGTTGTACCAACGCCGTCGGTAGAAACGCCTAGTTTAGAAAGGCCTTTTTCAAAGGTTGTGATCACGCTAAAAATACCAATAGAACCTGTCAGAGTTGTCGGCTGAGCGATGATTTTATCGGCGCTCATAGAAATCCAATAACCCCCTGAAGCGGCCAAGCTGGACATCGACACAACGACAGGTTTGCCTGCGGCTTTAAGCGCATCAATTTCTTCACGAATGACTTCAGACGCGAACGCACTACCACCTGGGCTATCTACTCGTAGAACCACGGCTTTTACTTGGTCATCATTGCGCGCATCACGTAACTGAGCGGCTAACGTATCCCCACCCACGCGGCCACGAGGTTGTGTTCCATCCATGATGGCACCGCTAGCAACAATGACAGCAATATCGTTTTTCGAATGGTGTGGTTTGCTTGGTACCTGACTTTGATAATCGTAGTAACTGATGGCGTTATAACTGTCGATACCATCACTACCGAATTTACGTGTGAGTTCCGCACGGATTTTAGGGCGAGTAGCTAGCTCATCAACCAGTCCTGCATTTAACGAAAGCTGAGCAAGGTTGCCATTGGCTTTTTTAAACATTGCGAGGAACTGTGGCATATCTGGAGTGAGTGTCTTAACTTCGATATGACGATTGGTTGCAACATCATCAATGTACGCCCCCCACAATTGTCCTAACCAGCGAGAAGAAGCTTCTTTTGCAGCTTTTGACATGTCATCGCGCATAAAAGGTTCTACGGCTGATTTATAGGTTCCGACGCGGAAAATATGTGTGTTCACGTCAAGTTTATCTAGCAGCTTTTTAAAGTACATTGAATAAGCACTGTAGCCTTTCAGCATTACGCCGCCATCTGGAGACAGAAATATCTTATCTGCGTAGCTTGCTAGGTAATATTGGCTTTGATTGTAGTAATCACCTACGGCGAATACTGGCTTGCCAGAGGCTTTAAATTCGTTAATTGCTTTGGCGATATAACGCAATTTTGTCAGGTTCGTCTCAGGTAAGTTCTTAAGTGAAAGAACCAAACCCGTGACGTTGGGATCGGTTTTAGCGTAGCGAATAGTATCGACCAGTTTGAATAAAACATTCTCTTTAGGTAAATCTTCACCTAATACAGACCCTGTAATGGAATCTACCGGATTCGAGTAAGTGCTCTGTTCCACAATAGGTCCCGATAGGTTCAGCACTAAGGCTGAAGGCGTTGTTGCTTCTTTGGGAGTGGAATCGATACTTTGCGTGTAAGCGAAATAGAGCACTGCAATAAAAGCCAAAAAGATAACGTTGAGCAGAGCAATTCGAATAAAGGTGATGGTTTTCCATATGCCTTTAAAGATTAGCCCGATGATATGAACGATTTTTTTCATTGTTTCTCCATCACTAAGTCTTTATCGCGTGACGAGCAATTAATTGGATTTGAATAAGTTAGGGTTATCATCCTACTGGATCCGTTATAGCCAAACAACTAAGGATCACCGAAGTCGACTTACCTGTCTCCAGTAATTGAGTGCCTTGGCTATAAAGAATAGAGGGTTTAACGTTGAATGGATCAAAAATCGGTCAGAATGGAGTGAAAAGCAGGGGGGGGGGGGAGAGCACCTTACCTAAAGCTTTACTCAGGACATTCTTCTCTACATCACGTCCTGCTTGCGCCATATCTTGGGCGCTAAAGGTATGATCGACCGGAATCACATCTTGTTTAATGATAGGGCCTTCATCTAAATTACTGGTAACAAAGTGAGCGGTTGCACCAATGATTTTAACCCCGCGCTCATAAGCCTGTAAGTACGGTTTTGCGCCAATAAATGCAGGTAAGAAACTGTGATGAATATTGATAATACGATGCGGATATTGATTAACAAATTCAGGGGTAAGAATGCGCATGTACTTGGCTAACACCAAATAGTCGGGTTCGTACTGGTTAACCACTTCTAACATTTTCTGATCGTGTTGAGCACGCGTTAGACCTTCGTGAGAAACGAAGTGGTAAGGAATATCAAAACGTTCGGTTAAGGTTTGCAGTTTATCGTAGTTACCGACTACCGCAGCGATCTCAACGTCGAGGCTACCATCATAGTTTTTCATTAGAATGTCACCTAAACAGTGAGATTCTTTAGTCACTAAGATAACGATACGTTTGCGACCAGAGTTAATTAGGCGATGCTCTGCACCTGTTGGCAGGGCTTGATCCAGATCGGCAATAAATGTGTGATCATTAAAGTAACCTTCAAGTTCTGTACGCATAAAGAACTGGCCGGTTGTGTTATCCACAAATTCGCTATTGTGAATAATATTTAACTGATGCTTGTAACAGATATTCGTTATTTTAGAAATAAGACCTGGTTCATCAGTACAATGCGTGAGGAGAGTTTTCTTTTCCATCAATTACAACTTCCGTGAAAGAATTTTTTATAGTCAAAAAATAAATCGAACGGCCAAAACGGCAGAGGCACGCTCGATAATAGCCACTATAATTAATCCATAATCATTACAGATTCAACCAATATCAAAAATCAGTTCGGTAATAGCTGGGTGACTTTAACCATAAATGAAGGGTGAAAGCCGCTTATATGAAGGCGAAATAACATTTTCTTGTCTCCAAAGGTGACTGTTATGGACAAAGATTTATTGGCACACAAACTCTATGTTGAGCGTGTGACCGCTTTGATGGGGGATAATCTGATTGATTATCAAATTTTGGATCAAATGTGGGAGGCAAAAGCGTCACCAAGTGATGCCGCCAAAGCCATGCTGATGCAACAACAAGGTGATTCCAACTTTGAATGCCCAGCTTGGTTGAATCGTTATTTAACGAGAAAATAACGATTTTTCTACTTTCAATCGCCTTGGTTTAATATCAGTAGCAAAGTGAACTGTGTCGACGCGCTTGTCATTACAAGTCGCGTCGATGACTGAAACCTGCCATAATTCCCGCCACAGATGATTCCAAACCTGACGTATAATGATCGAAAAAACCTTTTCTGAGCAAGGCGCTTTGGGGCAAGCTATTCCGGGCTTTCAACCTCGCCAAGCACAAGTAGATATGGCGCAAGCCGTGTATAACGCCATCAAAACAGATGGTCAGTTAGTGGTTGAGGCTGGAACAGGCACAGGAAAAACCTTCGCCTATCTAGTACCAGCACTACTTAGTGGAAAAAAAATCATCATTAGTACTGGATCAAAAAATCTTCAAGAGCAGCTATTTCACCGAGACTTACCATTGATGAGCGGGGCGTTGGGCTTTCTGGGGAAGGTCGCGTTATTGAAAGGGCGTGCTAACTATCTATGTTTAGACCGCCTTAGCCGACAGATGGTAGAAAGTCATACTAACGAAGCCGATCCCACACTGTTAACCCAGCTAGTTAAAGTTCGTTCTTGGTCATCAGAGACCAAAACAGGTGATCTGGGCGAATGTGAAGCGCTTCCTGAAGACAGTATTATTATTCCGACCATTACATCAACAAACGATAATTGTTTGGGTAAAGAATGCCCGAGTTATCAAGATTGTTTTGTGTCTAAAGCGCGACGCAAAGCAATGGATGCGGATGTTGTTGTCGTGAACCACCACCTATTTTTAGCCGATTTGGCGATAAAAGAGACAGGGTTTGGTGAGCTGATTCCTGAAGCCGATGTCTTTATCTTTGATGAAGCCCATCAGCTACCAGATATAGCCAGCCAATATTTTGGTCAATCGTTGTCTAGCCGACAAATCCAAGATTTGGCCAAAGACATTGAAATTGGTTATCGCACTGAAGCGAAAGATATGCGTCAGTTGCAGAAAATCGCTGCAAAGCTTCATCAAAGTGCGATGGATTTACGCATCGTACTAGGGGATTCCGGTTACCGAGGTAACTGGCGAGAGGCCATGGCATCGCCATCAATTCAACGTGAAGTCGAACGTCTTCAAGAGGGGATCGATTTTGCGATTGAGGTATTGAAGCTTGCTTTGGGGCGCAGTCAGTTATTAGATACGGCATTTGAACGGGCTAACTTAATTAAAGGGCGTTTAGATCGAGTATGCGATGTTTCCATCACCGGATATTCATACTGGTTTGACACCACGCCACGCCATTTTAGTTTGCATATTACGCCACTTACTGTGGCTGATAAGTTTCATGAACAAATGGAAATGCATCCTGGCGCTTGGATTTTTACTTCCGCTACGTTAGCTGTGAATGACGATTTTGGTCACTTTACCCAGCGATTAGGCTTAAAGCCGCAAGCTCAATTTTCGTTGCCAAGCCCTTTCGATTATCAGCATCAAGCCAAATTGTGTGTTCCTCGCTATTTACCTGAACCGAATAGCCCAGGATTAGCCGATAAACTCGTGCGTATGCTAGCGCCTGTGATTGAAGAGAATGGCGGTCGCTGCTTTTTTCTCTGCACGTCACATAGCATGATGCGGGAATTAGGAGAAAAGTTTCGCGAGCGTTTGGACTTACCTGTTCTTTTACAAGGTGAAACCAGTAAACAGAAAACGTTGGCAGAGTTTATGGAATTAGGCAATGCGTTGCTGGTGGCAACAGGTGCATTCTGGGAAGGGATTGATGTTAGAGGTGACGCCTTAAGCTGTGTTATCATTGACAAGCTTCCATTCACGGCTCCGGATGATCCTTTGCTAAAAGCACGCATTGAAGATTGCCGATTACGTGGCGGTGACCCTTTTGCTCAGGTGCAATTACCTGAAGCGGTTATCACGCTTAAGCAAGGGGTTGGCCGACTCATTCGTGATAAAAATGACCGGGGAGCATTGATCATTTGTGATAACCGTCTGGTCACGCGCGATTATGGTGGGATATTTCTCGCCAGTTTACCGCCAATCCCAAGAACTCGGGATTTACAACTCGTGAAAGATTTTCTTCACCATTTATCTGAAACAGCAATAAATTAGAGAAATTAATGAGCGCAAAAATTCTTGCCATCGATACCGCAACTGAGATGTGTTCTGTTGCGTTAATGGTGGGTGACACACTATATAGTCGCAATGAAATTGCCCCACGAGATCACACGAAGAAAATTCTTCCTATGGTCGATGAGGTGTTAAAAGAAGCGGGGATTTCCCTGCAAGACCTGGACGCTCTAGCATACGGGCAAGGCCCAGGTAGTTTTACCGGCGTACGTATAGGCATCGGGATTGCTCAAGGGTTAGCGTTAGGTGCAGATCTGCCCATGATCGGCATATCCACATTAGCTGCCATAGCGCAAAATGCCTATCGTCAAACGGGAGCAACTCATGTTGCCACCGCGATTGATGCCCGTATGAGTGAAGTTTATTGGGCACAATATCAACGTCAACAAGATGGTAGCTGGATCACAATTGGAGAGGAATGTGTCGTTCCACCGAGTGACTTAGTGGCACATTTAGGTCAGGATGAGTTCACTTGGGCTCAAGTAGGAACCGGCTGGCAAGCTTATGCACAGGATTTTGCTGAATTAGCGTTGAATCGTATTGAAACGCCCGTGTTATATCCTGAATCGCAGGATATCGCTTTTCTTGCTAAATTTGAGTTAGAAAAAGGCAACACGGTTGCTGTTGAAGATTCTAGTCCGGTGTACTTGCGCGATACTGTGACATGGAAAAAGCTACCAGGGCGTGAATAATCTCACAGAGATGAGGTGAATCATGCCTCATCTCATTGTTGAGGAATTGTATGGTATCAATTAACGGTTTACCCCCATCCATATCCGGTCCTAATCGAACGACGAAAAGTCGTAAAGGGCGCAAGGTTGATAATAGTGAAGGCGCTGATCATGCTCAGCCCTCAAAGGTAGCCAATGCCGTTTCGCAATCGATTCGACATGTCAAAGAAGCCGATATTCGCGGTGCTCAGCTCCATTATGATTTGCCAGAGGGGCGAGCGCGTTACGCGATGCAAGAGTATTTAGATGTTATGAATCAGGCTAAACGGGAGGAGTTGGCGCAAATGCTGGGCGTTGATCTCTATATTTAATCACCAGCAAATTCGATGAAAGGTGGCCGATGAAAATAATAAAACTGCAATGGCTGATAGCCTTACTACCTTTTCTATTTTTAACTGGCTGTGTCTCGATGCCGCCTGAATTGGCAGGTCATCAAGAGGCAGTTATTACTGATTACCACGCATGGACGAGTCATTTAACAACGAACAGTGAAGTTCGCCTTGGCGGAGTAATCGCGGGAGTTTCCAATCTTGCCAATAAAACACGTTTGGAAATCGTTAATCTCCCCATAGATAAAACAGGACGTCCGAATTTATCTGTTGAACCTAAAGGTCGATTTATTGCTTATGTCGATGGCTTCTTGGATCCGGTTAGCTATTCCAAAGGTCGATTAATTACCGTTATTGGTCAAACCATGACGGCAGAAAAAGGACATATTGGCGACTACAAGCAGACCTTTCCAGTAATGCGCGTAACTGGTGAACACTTATGGAAAGTGGAAGAGCGCGTGATTATGGACGATCTTGGCCCTAACTTTTATCGATGCCGGGGATTTTACTGTCGACACTTCGAAGATTCTTATTATAGTGAAGGTCGCGTCATCAAAACGGTAAAATAATGTTAGATGAAACAATAAGTTCAGAAAGTGTTTCTGCCGAAGAGAGCTTATTCTCTGAAACCACCTATGATCTTGCTGATGGTGAATTGAGCGCCGTTGAAATTGGCGATGCCCAAAGTGCAGAAACCACGATAGTGTTTCTCCATGGATGGTTAGATAACGCAGCAAGTTTCTATTCTGTGATGGAAGCGTTTCATGCGCTTGCGCCACAATACCACCTGTGTGCCATTGATCTTCCGGGTCATGGCATGTCATCAAATAAATTGGGTAGTAACTTCTATCTATTTCACGATTATATCGATGATATTTATCAGTTGATGCCTAATTTTTCGCCGAACAAACGTATTTTGGTAGGACATTCACTTGGTGCATTAATCTCTGCTTGTTATAGTGCCGCCTTTCCTGAACAAGTCTCAGGATTAGTTCAGATTGAAGGATATGCCCCTTTGTCTGAAGCGCCAGAAGAATGTGTGACAAGATTGCGAGAAGGTGTCATTAGTCGTCATCAATATCGCAGTGTTCCAGCCCGTGGCTATGACTGTGTAAAAACGGCTGTTCGCCATCGCGCCCAAGTCAATAAAATTGCGCCAGCTTTGATATCGCCAGTGATTGAACGAGGTATCAAACAAGTCGGTGATTTATGGTATTGGCGCAGTGACGGTAAGCTGAAGTGCGATGCGTTGTATCGTTTAAGCCCAATGCATGCCAAACAAATTATGGAGCAGGTCACTTGTCCACAACGGGTTATTATTGGTGATGAAGGTTTTCCGTATTTACCACAACAATGCAGAGAGTTGACGGAAAATCCACCGGAAGTCTTTACCATTGAAGGTGGACACCATTGCCATTTAGAACAACCTGAACAGGTAGCGGAACTTATTCTAGGCTTGGTTAATCAAACACAACAGTAGTAGTGGTTTGAGTTCAAGTTATCCAAATGACGTCCAGAGTTGATCGGACGTTGTTTGGACATGCTACTCAGACCCATTGAACTGACTGGAAGATATTGCTGTTCATTCAGCATTACGGTGAGTTCAATAATGAGGAGTATGACAGTGGATAAACCTTGGCTTTCACGTTACCCAGATGATGTACCTGAAACCATCGATCCCGATCAGTATCAGTCATTAGTTGAGCTGTTTGAACGTTCTGTTCGACAATTTTCTGACCAAGCTGCCTTTATTAATATGGGCACTGTCATGACATTTCGTAAGTTAGAAGAACGCAGTCGAGCGTTCGCCGCTTACTTACAAAATGAGCTTAAGTTAAAAAAGGGTGACCGAGTCGCCTTAATGATGCCCAATTTATTGCAGTATCCCGTGGCGCTATTTGGTATTTTGCGAGCAGGGCTAGTTGTGGTAAATGTCAACCCGCTATATACCCCTCGTGAGTTAGAGCATCAACTTAGGGACGCGGATATTGAAACCATCGTTATTGTTTCAAACTTTGCTAGCACACTTGAATCTATCGTTAAAAACACCCCAGTCAAACACGTCATTCTAACCAGCCTTGGGCAGATGTTACCTCGCGCCAGAGGAACCATGGTTGATTTCGTGGTGAAATACGTCAAACGGTTGGTGCCTAAATATCATCTTCCTGGCGCGATTTCGATGCGCCAAGCAATCCGTAAAGGTCGTCGCCTACAATATGTAAAGCCATATCTAGAAGGTGAGGATGTCGCATTTTTGCAGTATACCGGTGGAACGACAGGTGTCGCAAAAGGCGCCGTTCTAACTCACCGAAATATGGTGGCGAACGTGCTGCAGGCTAAAGGTGCTTATGGGCCGGTATTAAGAGAAGGTCGAGAGCTGGTGGTTACGGCTTTACCGCTTTACCATGTTTTTGCTTTATCTGTGAACTGCTTACTTTTTATTGAGATGGGTGGTGCAAACTTACTAATTACTAATCCGCGGGATATCCCTGGATTTGTAAAAGAGTTAGAAAAGCATGATGTTACGGCGATAACTGGGGTAAATACTCTGTTTAATGCTTTGGTCTCTAACGAAGATTTTCATACCCTAGATTTTGGTCATCTCAAATTGTCTGTGGGTGGCGGTATGGCTGTGCAGCGCGCCGTTGCCGAAAAATGGAAGAAAATCACGGGGACACATTTACTCGAAGGGTACGGACTCACGGAGTGTTCACCTCTTGTTGCGGGCAACCCTTATGATTTGACGGATTATTCCGGAGCCATTGGGTTACCCGTGCCTTCAACAGAAGCTCGGATTGTGGATGAAGAGGGTAATGTGCTGGGATCTGACGGCGTCGGTGAATTGCAGGTCCGAGGTCCACAGGTGATGAAAGGATACTGGGCGCGACCAGATGCAACACGCGAAGTAATGACAGAAGATGGTTGGCTTTCCACTGGCGATATTGTTCGGTTTGATGAGCTGGGGATGCTCTATATCGTCGATCGAAAAAAGGACATGATATTAGTGTCTGGCTTTAATGTTTATCCTAATGAGATTGAAGATGTTGTTGCGCTGCATGACAAAGTTCTGGAAGTGGCCGCTATTGGTCAGACCCATGAAGTGTCTGGTGAGGTGGTGAAATTATTCGTGGTTGCGCGTGATCCTAGTGTCACAAAAGATGAGCTTATTGCACATTGTCGCCAATATTTGACTGGCTATAAAATCCCGAAAGTGATCGAATTTCGCGATGAGTTACCAAAGAGTAATGTTGGTAAAATTTTACGTCGAGTTCTACGTGAAGAAAATGAAGCGAATATGAAAAATAAATCGTAGAGGCTCTCTTTGACTTAGTTGTGCTGTAAATCCGTTATTTAGGTGCGGTGTGACACGTCAATGAAGTGAAATAATGTTACAATGCCGACAGTCAACGTCGGCATTTTTATTGGTCGTTAATTTGCCGCTAATCTAAAGTAAAAAGTGAGCCTTGTGTGAAATATCAGATTATTACTACTTTTAGCGAACTGGAACAGGTGTGCCAAGCTGCACGTCAAACAGATGTGGTTATGCTGGATACAGAGTTTGTCCGCACTCGCACCTTTTACCCGCAGCTAGGTCTGATTCAGCTTTATGATGGACAGCAAGTCTCTCTGGTCGATCCACTTGCACTAGAAGACATGACCCCTTTCGTACAGTTATTGAAAGATGTCAGTGTCGTCAAGGTATTGCATGCTTGTGGTGAAGATATTGAAGTGTTCTATAACGAGTTTGATTGTGTACCTACACCTATGGTTGATAGCCAAATTATGGCGGCGTTTATTGGTTATGGGTTATCCACTGGTTTTGCCGCATTGGTGAAAGAAATTGTTGATATTGAACTCGATAAAAGTGAATCACGTACCGATTGGTTAGCACGCCCGTTGACGGAGAAGCAGTTAGAATATGCGGCAGCAGATGTTTTCTATCTACTGCCTATCTATGAGCAATTGCAAGCGAAAGTCTCGGCAGCGGGGTGGTGGCAAGCCGCTCAGCAAGAGTCTCAATTACAATGTGAAAAGCGGACATTACAAATTGATCCAGACCAAGCCTACCTCAATATCAAAGGTGTATGGCAACTCACACCACAGGAATTAGCCTTATTGAAACCACTAGCGACTTGGCGATATCAAGAAGCGGTGAAACGTAATCTAGCGTTGAATTTTGTGATTCGTGAAAATGAGCTTTTATCGATTGCTAGAGCGATGCCTCTGAGTGCAAAAGAGATGGAAATGGCGGGCGTGGACAGACACGCAATTCGTCGCCATAGCAGTAAAATTATTGCGATGGTAAAAGCCGCTCAGCTTGTCGACGAAGAAGATTATCCAGAAGTCATCGTACCGTTGATGGATTATCCAGGTTACAAGCAACTATTTAAGCAGTTAAAAGACTTAGTGAAAGTCGCTGCGGAAAAACAAGGTCTAGCCACTGAGTTTATTGCGTCAAAAAAACAGTTAAACCAGTTTCTTACTTGGGTATGGAAAAAAGACCGCGATCCTGTCGAGTTACCCGATGTGATGCAAGGATGGCGACTTGACGTTATCGGTAATAAACTCAATGAAAAGTTAGCAAATAATTAAAATATAGCCGCCTATCAGGCGGTTATTGTTATTTTAAAGCGAGGAGACTCGCTGTTTTATGGAAAAAGAAGAAGGATTGTCATGTCAGCGACCGAATTTCTAAACGATCTTAATCAGCGTTACCTTCATATCCACCGTGTAAAAGAAGACTTCTTCTGGGAAACTTACATGGGGATCAGTGATGATCATGAAGGTTCAGCTAAAGCTCAGACTGAGTGGACTAAATTCATCAGTTCAGCCGCTCAAATTACCGCAGTAAAAGAGCAGCTAGAAGCGGCAAAATCCATTACGGACGAACAAGAGAAGCAGCAAACCATTACGGGTCTTACTGGCTGGCTAGAAATGTTTCAGGCCCATGCGATTGAATCTTCAGAAGCACAAGCGCTTAAAGATGAACTGATTCAGTTTGAAGCCGATCTGTTCGAGAAGAAAAAAAACTACGTGATGACATACCAAGATGAAAACGGTGAATCGGTAGAAGCCTCGTTAGTGACTCTTGGCTCAACGGTTCGTACCAGTGATCATGAGTCAGTACGTCAAAGTGCTCATCAGGCTTTGCTTGGCCTAGAGCAGTGGGCATTAAATAACGGCTTTATCGAATTGATAAAATTGCGTAACCGTTTTGCTCGTCACTTAGGTTTCGCGAACTTCTTTGATTATTCGGTGAAGAAAGGCGAAAAAATGTCGAGTGATGAGTTATTTACCATCCTTGATGATTTTGAGCAGCGCACTCGTGATGCCCATCTAAATAGCTTAAAACAGTTGGCTGATGAGAAGGGTGAGCAGTCACTGCGTGGGCATAACTTTATCTTCTCTTTCGCTGGCGATGTAATGCGAGAGTTGGATCCTTATGTCCCTTTTTCTAAATCATTGCGTCGTTGGGTCGAGTCATTTGGTCGTTTGAATATCGATTATTCTGGTGCAGAATTAACACTTGATCTCTTAGATCGTAAAGGAAAATATCCGAATGGCTTTTGCCATGGGCCTATTCCATCGTTTTATGATCAAAACAAGTGGGTCGCGGCGAAAGTCAACTTCACAAGTAACGCCAAACCAGACCAAATTGGCAGTGGTTACGATGGTATTAACACCTTGTTCCATGAAGGTGGCCACGCGGCGCATTTTGCCAATGTAAAAATGAACGCGCCATGTTTCTCGCAAGAGTTTGCACCAACGTCCATGGCATACGCAGAGACACAATCGATGTTCTGCGATAGCTTGTTAACTGATGCCGATTGGCTTAAAACCTATGCGCTTGATAAAGAAGGAAAGGCGGTTCCTGATAGCGTGATTCAAGCGATGATTAATAGCCGCCAACCCTTTAAAGCCTACGAAGAGCGCAGTATTTTAGTGGTGCCTTATTTCGAACGCGCTCTGTATCAACTCTCTGATGATGAATTAACACCAGAGCGTGCGACAGAACTTGCTCGTGAATGTGAACAAAAGATTCTTGGTTTAGCGTGTAGTCCACGACCACTTATGGCAATTCCTCACTTATTGTCTGACGAGTCAGCATGCGCTTATCACGGTTATCTGTTGGCTCATATGGCTGTATATCAAACGCGCGCTTACTTCCTGGATAAATTTGGCTACCTGACTGATAATCCAAATATCGGGCCTCTTTTGGCGCAACATTACTGGAATAAAGGTAACTCTCAATCGCACAATGAGACGATTATATCTCTGACTGGCGAAGGGTTTAATGCCAAATATTTAGCGGATATCTGCAATTTATCGCCAGAACAAGCTTGGCAACAACAGCAAGAAAAAATTGCTCAGTTAGCGGAGCGAGAACAGGTTAAGCCTGAGTCTCTCAATGCCACGATTCGTGTGGTTGATGGGGCGAAAGAGCTGGCGAGTAATACGGAATCTGACCAAGTATTGTGTGAGCAGTTTGAACAGTACATTGCTGACAATTACGGCTGTTAATACTTTAGGTAAAAAAAGCCGTTACTTAGGTAACGGCTTTAATTTCAGGAATGACAATTTAACTATTTTTCTTCTTCTGGAAGTTTTACGTTCAGTTCCAAAACAGAAATATCATCATCTTTTTGTTCAAAGCTAAGCTCAACCATTTCTGGATCGATAGCAACATATTTGGCTATCACCTTCAAAATGTCTTCTTTTAATTGAGGTAGATAATTTGGTGCTGGGTCACTACCGCTGCGACGTTCAGCCACAATAATTTGTAAACGCTCTTTTGCTAAGCTGGCTGTTGTCTTTTTCGGTGGACGGAAAAACTCTAGTAATGACATGCCTTGTTAGCCTCCAAACAGTCGTTTAAAAATTCCTTTCTTAGGCTCAGTCAGAAAACGGAATTCGATTTCCTGTCCGAGTAATCGTTCTACAGTATCATCGTAAGCTTGGCCTGCATCTGACTGTTCGTCAAAAATAACCGGGATCCCTTTGTTCGATGCATTCAGTACGGCCTGACTTTCTGGAATCACACCGAGTAATGGAACATGCAAAATATCTTCTACATCGTTCACACTTAACATTTCACCTTGAGATACTCGAGACGGATTATAGCGAGTTAGTAATAGGTGTTGTTTAACTGGCTCTTTGCCTTCTTCTGCGCGTAATGATTTGGAATCAAGAATACCAAGAATACGGTCTGAATCGCGCACAGATGATACTTCAGGGTTTGTCGTTACGATGGCTTCATCAGCAAAGTAAAGCGCCATTAATGCGCCTTGTTCGATACCTGCAGGAGAGTCACAAATAACGAAATCAAAACCCATCTCATCCATCTCACCGAGTACGCGTTTTACGCCATCTTTAGTGAGTGCCTCTTTATCACGTGTTTGAGACGCTGGAAGAATAAATAAGTTCTCGTTACGCTTATCTTTGATAAGAGCTTGATTTAACGTGGCTTCACCGTTGATAACATTAACAAAGTCATACACAACGCGGCGCTCACAGCCCATGATCAAATCAAGGTTTCGTAGGCCAATATCAAAATCGACCACTGCAGTTTTCTTGCCTTTAAGGGCTAATCCCGACGCAATCGCTGCGCTAGAGGTGGTTTTACCAACACCGCCTTTTCCTGACGTGACGACAATAATGCGTGCCATTTTTTCTTTCCTTTAAACTTTTTATAGAGTCAGTAATTCAAAGTGAAGTGATTCATCATTCATACTAAGCATCACTTTTTTTTGCCAGTACTCACTTTCAATTTGGTCACTAAGCCAGTAGTTCCCTGCAATAGAGACTAGCTCAGCTTGTAAATCTTGACAGATAATTTTTGCATCACGTTGCCCGCTCGCTCCGGCGATAGCGCGCCCACGTAGCGTTCCGTAAATATGAATTGACCCATCCGCAATCACCTCAGCTCCAGGGCTAACATGATTGAGAATGACCAAATCACAATCTTTAGCGTAAACTTGTTGACCAGAGCGAATCGGTGTATGGATCACTTTCGTTGGCTCTAGTACAGCTGGTGCATTAGCGGGTGAATTATTGGTGGTCATCACTGCAAACCCAGCTTCTTTCGCTAAGTTTTGGCTGCGCTTGTCTTGGCAGCCGGTGATTCCAACCGGAATCAAACCTGCTTCGGTAATTCCGTCCTTTAGCTTGGTAAATTCAATATCACCGTCGACTTTGGCAATATTGATCACTACAGGCGCGCCTGCAAAAAAGGCGGGAGCTTGTTCCACCTTCTGTTTTAAAAATTCTACGCTATTCGCGACTTGATTGTCAGAAAGGTGTAATACTGACAAAGTAAAACTACTACCTTTTAGGTCAGGTATATTAGACATCGTTACTTTGACCTCGATAAACTCATGGCTGATTAAGAATTGGCATTGCCTGAGACTAGGGGTGTCATGTTATATTTCATGATTGACCACAGCAAGTTATCTTACAACCTTTTGTGTAATTTGCTGTTAATTTTATCGAAACTTGACGGTTTCTAAACAAAACCGCGATTAACGCGGCGAATTTACAATTAAAGGCTTGTCATGCTTTGCTCTATCTATAAAAGTTCTAAAAAAGAAGGCACCTATCTTTACGTGCCAAAACGTGACGATTTTTCACAGGTACCTGACACTCTATTGCAGATGTTCGGTAAACCTATTTTCGTTATGTTAGTGAATCTGGAAAACCGTCAATTAGCGTTGGTCGATGTGGACAAAGTAAAAGCATCGATGGATGAGCAAGGCTTCTTCTTGCAGCTTCCACCACCTCCAGAAAATTTACTCGAAAAATATAAGCAAGATCGAGATCGCGCTAAATCATCTCAATCAGACGACGAACCATCATAATCCTCAATGCTCAAGGAGGAGATCTTGAGAAAGTTACTTTCGATTCTTTTAGGTATGTCACTCGCTTCACCTGTATTAGCTGAAAATGTTAGTTTTGATAAATACATTGAGGGGCTTAAGCAAGAAGCTCGTCAAGAGGGCATATCTGAGCAAGTGTTAAACAGTGCGTTTAAAAATGTGCAGTATCGTCCTAGAGCTGTCGTGGCTGATCGCAATCAACCAGAAAAAAAGCTCACCTTAGACGAGTATATTCCACGCGCTGTCCCGCAGTGGAAGGTGCAAAAAGCGAAAGCGTTGTATAAACAGTATTATGACCAATTGCATGATATCGGGGCTAAGTATGGTGTTCAGCCACGCTTTATTGTCGCCCTTTGGGGAATTGAAAGTAATTTTGGTTCTTTAACCGGCGGTTATCATGTCATTGATGCGCTTGCTACTATGGCTTACGACGGTCGCCGTGAAAAATTCTTCCGGAATGAGACGATGGCCGCGCTTAAAATTCTCCAGCAAGGACACATTAGTGCTGCGAATATGAAAGGCTCATGGGCTGGGGCTATGGGACAGTGTCAATTTATGCCTAGTTCATTCTTGTCATTTGCGGCCGATGGTAACGGCGACGGCAAAAAAGATATTTGGAGCTCAAAAGAAGATGTCTTTGCTTCTACGGCAAACTATCTGAGTAAATCAGGTTGGAATAGCCATCGAACTTGGGGGCGACAAGTTAAATTGCCGAAAGGGTTTGATGTGAGTTTAGCTGGTCGTCAGGCTAGCCATGGAAAATATCTTGCTGAATGGAGCAAATTGGGGGTGACACGTTATGATGGCCGTCATTTACCAAAACTCAAAGATGATATTAAGGCGTGGTTAATCGTTCCTGATGATGAAAAAGGGCGAGTGTACTTGGTATACAACAACTACAACGTACTGATGAAATGGAACCGATCCTATTATTTTGCTCTTGCTGTGTCTCACCTCGCTGATGCTATAGTGTTTTAATCGGCTTTAATATATTTGATGATAAAAAAACGGCGACTCAATTGGTCGCCGTTTTTATTGGAAGCTCTGTTTTGTTTATGCACGTTTCTCGTTGAGTTCACATGCAATAAGGGTGTTTTCAATCAAGCTTGCTACCGTCATTGGACCTACACCGCCAGGAACTGGCGTGATAAAGCTCGCTTTTTCCGCTGCGACGTCATAATCCACATCGCCGACTAATTTACCAGTATCTAAACGATTAATACCGACATCGATCACCACCGCTCCGTCTTTCACCCATTCGCCTGGAATAAAGTGAGGTTTGCCGACTGCGACCACGAGAAGGTCAGCTTGGCGCACATGATGTTCTAGATCTTTAGTAAAACGGTGACAGGTTGTTGTCGTTGCACCCGCTAACAATAATTCCAGTGTCATTGGGCGACCTACAATATTTGAAGCGCCAACGATCACGGCGTGTTTACCACGCGCATCAATATTGTATCGTTCTAATAGAGTCATAATGCCTTTAGGCGTACATGAACGTAACGTTGGAATGCGCTGTGCTAAACGGCCCACATTATAAGGGTGGAAACCATCAACATCTTTTTCCGGGATGATTCGTTCTAGCACGTGAGTACTGTCGATGCCAGCAGGAAGAGGCAGTTGAACCAAGATACCATCGATTTCTGGGTCTTGATTTAACTGATCAACAAGTGCAAGCAACTCTTCTTCGTTCGTGGTCTCTGGCATGTCATAAGATTTTGAAATAAAGCCAACTTCTTCACATGCGCGGCGTTTACTGCCAACATAAACTTGAGAGGCTGGATCTTGACCTACTAACACAACTGCGAGGCCCGGAGCTCGTAGTCCTTTTTTGATACGTGCAGACACACGTTCAGCAACTTCTGAACGAACAGTTTGAGATATGAGCTTTCCATCAATATTTTGGGCAGTCATGACTTTCCTTAACACTTATAACGTGAAAATTTTTGCGCGCATTGTCGCAGATAATTCGTTGAACATCTATAAGCAAACGTTTGCTTTGGGCTGTTTTTATACGGAATCTAATAAATTGGTAAAATTTTAGTCATTTGAAACAATTTGTTAGATAAACTCGTTGATTTACACACTTTAACTCGTATAATCCTTTCCCTGTAGCGCGCCCTTAGCTCAGCTGGATAGAGCACCTGCCTTCTAAGCAGGTGGTCACAGGTTCGAATCCTGTAGGGCGTACCACATTTCAAGCGCTAGCAACTTGTTGCTGGCGCTTTTTCATTTCTATCTTCCTGATCATTCCGTTATTGATATCGCCCCACATACAAAGTTGAATACCTCTAACAACGGTTTAGCCCTGTAGACCAGGCACCACAAGAACAGGAGATGTACTAGGATAAATAAGCCATCTTTTTATGCAACTAGTTATTTATGTTATCAGAGTGCATTTGTCTGGTTTTTATGCTGAATGATAATTAGCTGCTTCGGCGTATAAATTCTGGTAAGGTACAGCGCCTTTTTTGTGAGCTAGCAACTATGAACCGTAAGAAAAAAATTAATCAGATTCTGAAAAAGAAGATAAAGAAGCAAAATTCAAAACTACATCGCTCTAATAAGCCGCGTTACATTTCTAAAGCGGAGCGTGCTGCTATGGAACAGCAAGATGCCCCAGCACTGGATGCCGAAACGCAGCCATCGCAAGTATCAGAAGCTGAATAAAATGACTGAGTTTGTACCAATATTAGCTATGCTTTTTCTGTGATATTGGTACAATAAAAACCGAATCAAAATTCAAATACTCTTTATGTTTTAAATACTTATGTAT